>CABREZ010000078.1 GCA_902470035.1 uncultured Streptococcus sp.
CATTTATCGCTGGTAACTGGAAAATGAACAAAAACCCAGAAGAAGCAAAAGCATTCGTTGAAGCAGTAGCATCAAAACTTCCTTCATCTGATCTTGTTGAAGCTGGTATTGCAGTTCCTGCACTTGACTTGACAACTGTATTAGCCGCAGCTAAAGGAACTAATCTTAAAGTTGCTGCTCAAAACTGCTACTTTGAAAACGCTGGTGCCTTCACTGGTGAAACTAGCCCACAAGTTTTGAAAGAAATCGGTACAGACTACGTAGTCATCGGTCACTCAGAACGTCGTGACTACTTCCACGAAACAGACGAAGACATCAACAAAAAAGCAAAAGCAATCTTTGCAAATGGTTTGCTTCCAATCATCTGTTGTGGTGAGTCACTTGAAACTTACGAAGCTGGTAAAGCTGCTGAATTCGTAGGTGCTCAAGTATCAGCTGCTTTGGCTGGCTTGACAGCTGAGCAAGTCGCTGCATCTGTTATCGCTTATGAGCCTATTTGGGCTATCGGTACAGGTAAATCAGCTTCACAAGACGACGCACAAAAAATGTGTAAAGTGGTTCGTGACGTTGTTGCTGCTGACTTCGGTCAAGAAGTTGCTGACAAAGTACGTGTTCAATACGGTGGTTCAGTGAAACCTGAAAACGTTGCTGAATACATGGCTTGTCCTGACGTTGATGGAGCTCTTGTTGGTGGTGCATCCCTTGATCCAGAAAGCTTCTTGGCATTGTTGAACTTCGTAAACTAATGCAGAATAAAAAAGGCGAGAGACTTCTCGTCTTTTTATTGTCTTAAAAGAGAGTGGGACAGAAATCGGTAATTCGTTAGAATTCGATTTCGTTGTCCCACCTCCGCACAGTTGAGTAGGGCTGTAAAAGCTGATGAAATCAGCGTAGTAGAGCCCACTCAACCACTGCGTCTTGCTCGACAATCCAAAGACAATTGAGAGGCTAGGACTTTTGTCCCAGCCTCTTTGTTTGTTATGAGCGTCCTAAGAGTCGTTTAATCAAGGACAAGGCTTTAAATTTTAGAGGATTTGGATAATAGCGGAAGGTTCCCATCTTACGGACGATATAGCCGTTGAAGTTCTGTTTGAAACGAAGAACACCGTCTGATCCGTCAAAGATCCCTTGAATGCCTAGGAAATTGTATAAGGTGATTCCTTTTTCTATCGCTCGCTTCATTGCATGGTATTGAATCAAGAAGGCTGCAGAAAATTTCTGATATTTGGTATACGAACCACCAAATAAATAGGTCACTTCAGATGGATTATAGATGATGAGGGCGCAGGCCAAAGGAACAGTTTCAGCAGTTTCATCAGCCAAGGTCTCACGGACAAGTGTCTTTTGTTTCTCTAACTTTTGCAACTGTTGCTCATATTGTTTAGATGAAGGATTCAGCAAGGAAATCTTCTGGTCTAAGTAAGCGAGTGCATCAGCTGTATTGATTTCAGCAATGAGAAATTCTGCATTTTTCCCAAAGGTATCATAGAGATCGTAGTAGTAGTCTAGACTCTTATCTTCAAAGCCTTGACGTTTTCCAGTTTCCTCAATAATTTGTTTAAACTGAGGGATTTCCTCTCTACTAATATTTCGGATGGAAATGTCATAGTTGAGGGCAGTCGTAATATTACGACTACAGTTCTTGTTGAAGGATTTTAGGAGAGATTTTGCATCAAAATTGGTGAGGTCCTTCAGATAATGCCAAACAGGCTCTCCTCCAGGATAGCCCACTTGTAAGCCATCAAATTGATAGCCAAGATCCAATAATGATTGGAGAAGCTGTTTTTGCTCTTCTTCAGTCGGATTGCCATTGCTATCAAAAACTTGATAGTGGTCATAGGGTTTTAAAATGAGTTCGATACCACCATTTTCTTTAACATAATCCTGTAATGATTTGTAAAAATCTGGTAGATGGCGTGCATCCGTCACGATGGGTCCACTATTGATTTCGTAATGTAGGCCTCCCGTCATAGGTAGGCTGTATAAAATGGCAGAGATAGCTAATGTTCCTTGCTCTTCCCATCCAATATATTGAATGGTTGCGCCTCTTTTTTCAAGCAAATCAGCCATTTCAATACTCTGTAAAAAAGAGTGATTGGAAGTAGTAAGAGAGTGTTGGTAAAAATCTTCCCTACTAATAATATTGAATGTCATAGGTCACCTTACTGTTTATTTCTTAGTTTTTTTCGTAATTGATAGGCCTTGTTAACAAGGGGATAAAGCATGCTTGTTGGGAGGTTGAATTCACCAACAAATTCTTCAATCATTGGATTAAATTTTGATTTGAAGTGGTAGAGTCCTCCATCTAAATGGTTCTCAACTCCGCCCATGTTTTGCCAATCAGCTCCACGGTCAAAGGCATGCTGGGCTGTTTCATACCAGGTCAAAATGGCTGGTTGATAGCGTCGGAAGTTCTCATCCATGCCCGCATAGACATTCTCTGAAGTGCCTCCAAATTCAAGAGTTAATGTTCCAGAAAGAGAAACGATTTCTTGGCCGGATTTTAGCTCTTGATTGAGAAATTGGATTTCTTCTTCCAAACGTTCTTTTTCTTGACGGTTGTTCTCGATTTTGCCTGGTTTTGTTTTTTCGTTAAAACGACTAGCTTCTGCTTGATTTTTTTTCAGTTGCTCTTTGAGTGAAGTAAGACGCTCAGCCAAGTTGATTCTTGATAGAGTGATGTAAGATTGTCCCGCATAGGTTGTTAGCAGTTTCTCATAATACTCTCTTCCACGAAGATGGATGCCTTTTCTAGCTTCTGTCTTCTTCATCAGAGCTGCAAATTCGTCTAAGAGTTCAGTGCCTCCAAAGATGACTTCCACTCCTTTATTTCGAGCAGTCCGAATGGCTTGCTTGGTGGATTTGGACAGTTGGTCCTCTGTGAAGTATTCCTTGTAGATATTGGCCTGGAAGCGTGGTTGAATGGTTTCTCCCATGTCTTCTGTTCGTCCAAGCCATTCGACTCCACAATCTTTTAAGGATTGGATAATCGCTAAAGTAGTCTCTTGATCTTTTACTTCTTGACCGATTAATCCTTTTCTCAGGAAAAGAGAAGGATCAAATTTGGCAAAGACAGCACGCTTGCTTCTAGCATATGTTTTGATGGATTGGAGCATAAAGGCTACTAATTCGCTGTTTTGGTAATCCATAATAGGTCCACGCGGGATATAGAGCATGGTAAAACCAAGTGGTAGGGGTTGGATTAAAATACTTGCGACAGCGACTAGTTTGTGATCTTGGTAAACGCCAAGGCGCTCGTTGCCCCAGTTGTCTTTGATCTTTGCCCAATCGGAGCTCTGAAGCAAATTGGTTTGGGGGCTAGTTTTAACGAATTCATCATGTTCTTCTGCAGTGATGCCGATTTTGTAAGTATACATTAATGGAGTACCCACTTTCTAAGGGCGTAAGCAACACCCGACTCATCGTTAGATCGCGTAACAACTTTAGCAATCTCTTTTAATTCAGGACTAGCGTTGTCCATCGCGACTGGGAAGCCAGCAACTTCTAGCATAGCATGGTCATTTTCTTGATCGCCAACCGCCATCACTTGGTCTGGACTTAAGTGTAACTTAGACGCTAAGTGTAAGAGCGCACGGCCTTTATCAACTGTTTTAGGCAAGATTTCAAGGTAAAAAGGTGCGGAACGCACAATCGTAAAACGGTCGTAAAAACTATCTGGAATAGAGGAGATGATTCTTTCTAAGACTTCCGGTTCGTCGACATACATACACTTGAGAACCGTATGCTGCTTCATTTCTTCTGGAGTCCGGTAGAAAAGATCAGAGTGGACCAATTTGGCTTCATGGACGGTATAGGTACCAATGTTACGATTAGCTGTATAAATGCCAGACTTGGTACTAGCGTGCATAGGAACAACTAATTTGCGAGCTAGTGCTTCAATATCTAAATAGTCATTGTAGGAGAGGTGTTCTTCATAGAGAGTATCACCAGTGTGGGCGTCTTGAATGAGTCCTCCATTGAAGGTAATGACGAGATCACCCGGCTGATCCAAATGAAGTTCTTCTAACAATCGAAGGACACCAGAACGAGGACGACCAGTTGCTAAGACAACATGGACCCCTTGAGCTTTGGCATCTTGGATGGCTTGGAAAACTTCGGGGGTTACTTGGCCGTCAGATGTTAAAAGGGTCCCATCGATATCAAGGGCAACAAGTTTAATGTTCATCTTTTTCTCCTGTGAAGGTATCGTTAACAATATAGGACTGGAATAATTGTAGTTGAGGTGTAAACAAGCTATTTTCAAGCAACATTTCTTTTGGGAAATAGAAGCGGTTATCCCCTTGTCTGCTACCGGCTAAGGAAGCAACGATAGGAGAGAGAAGGGATAGCTCAGCTAAATTTCCATCCTTCTGGATGATTTCAATTTGAGTACGAGGTTTTTCTGAATCTGGTCGGTAAACGTCGTAAGGAAGGTCAAAGTTTCGATGAATAGCCGTATAATAGGTTGGATCGAAACCGACCTCTTGAATCAATTGTTTGAGAGCAGCTAATTGTTCTTCAACCTTATCTTGAAAGAGGATGGATTTGAAAACCTTGCGATTGATAAAACGCTGGGCCAAATCAGAGAGAACAGAGTCAGGGCTTTCCATCCAAGATTGAAAATAGGTATTCATAACGCCATCGTCCAAAGCAAGGTAATCGGCAAGGTTCACCTGATGTTCAAAGAATGGGATCAAGCGGAGTGAAGTCGCGTGAAAGAATTCCTTATGCGCAAGATAGAGGTGACGTGCCCGCTTGAGCAGATTCTGCAATAGGACTTCCATCGCTCTAGTAGCCGGGTGGAAGTAGACCTGCATATACATTTGGTAGCGAGAAACAACATAATCTTCAACCGCATGCATCCCATTGACCTGAAAAGCGATTCCGTTTTCTACTGGACGAATGACACGCAATATACGAGTTAAATCAAAATTTCCGTAAGAAGCACCAGTGAAGTAGGCGTCTCGTAGAAGGTAATCCATTCGATCGACATCAATCTGACTAGAGATTAACTGCACCACTTGTTTATTAGGGTAGGTGTGGTCGATAACACTGGCAACCTTTTGAGGAAAGTCTGGTGCTACTTGAATTAATATCTGGTAGATTTCCGTTTTAGGACAGGTAATGATTTCCTGAGTCATTTTTTCATGGTCTGTATCAAATAGGCCTTCAAAGGTATGCGAATAAGCGCCGTGTCCGATATCATGGAGCAAGGCGGCAACCATGGTAAGAAGGGATTCGCTCGAGTCCCATTGGTCAGTGTATTTCTCATCAAAGATCGATAGGATGCGACGAGCGATTTCATAGGCTCCTAGACAGTGCGAAAAACGACTATGCTCGCCCCCATGAAAGGTAAACCCAGAGGTTCCCAACTGTTTGATGCGACGTAGTCGTTGAAATTCTTTTGTATTAATGAGCTTGTAAATGACTGGGTGATCCACGTGGATATAGTTGTGCACAGGATCCCGAAATACTTTTTCATTCATGCCTCTATTATAGCAGAAAACGGCCTAAATTGGTATTGAGAGATGGTTGCAATAGGAAAAAGAAAGAAGTTTTTGGTAAAATAATGGAAAGAGGGAAAGGATGGGAACTTTTGAAAATTAGAATACAAAATCAGATTCAATTTGAAGATCAACTCGAAGTGATGGATCAATATTACGAAGGGGAGTGGAAGGAAAAGGGTGGCTATCACTATCTGCTTTACGTCAACGAAGAAGGAGAAAAAGTAGCCTTGAAATTTCATGATCAAGAATTGACCATGACTCGCTTCTCAACTCCAAAATCCATCATGAAATTTATAGCTTCTGAGAAAGGTCATGCGCTCATTCCAACTCCCCTGGGCATGCAGCAGTTTGTGATTGATACTCAGGAATATAGATTGGAGCAAAATAAGCTTGGCTTGTCCTATCAGTTGTTGACGACGGATGAAAGTCAGCAATTCGCTACCTATCGCTTAGAATTGACATGGGGAGACTAGTTTATCAGTAGTTTTTCTTGATTTTTATATGAGTTGTGGTATAATGAAACCACTCAAGGGAGTAGCTGGCGGATTTCCCGCGATAGTGTCGTCATTCCGAATTATTTCCGGCACTATATTAAACAGCGAGA
>CABREZ010000079.1 GCA_902470035.1 uncultured Streptococcus sp.
CCATCATGTTTATAACTTTGAATTGTAATAAAGTCGCCTTCTTTAGGTAGTTTCATAACTTACCAACTTTCTACAATCTAAGTACATCCTCTATATTGTATCATATTTTCATGAAAATAAGGAATTTTCATGTATTTTTATTTAAAGGAATTCGCGAAGAGCTGTAGAAATGTCTGAGTAGTCATACCCTTTGCGAGCAAGAGCTTGGGTGAGGCGTTGTTTGAGTTCGTAGCCCTCATATTTGCGTGAGTATTTCTGATGCTGTTTTTCTAGTTCCTTCATAATCAGGTTGAGAGTTTGTTCTTCATCTTGCTCGATGTCTAATTGGTGATAGACGTGCTTAGCAACTTCATAACTAAAGCCTTTATTGATGAGAGTTTGTGTGATTTTATCTTTTAAGGCTCTTGGTGGAAGTTTTTTAACGTATTGTTTAGCTAGTTTTTGGGCAGCTCGTTGAGCTACTTCGGAAAAATCAAATTCTGAGGTGGCCTGATCAATATAGTGGGAAGAGACACCTTTTTGAATGAGCTTTTGCTTGAGGAGATAGGGTCCCTTGTCACCTGAGAGGTGATTGGATTGAAAGATAGCACGAGTATAGGCCAAATCATCGATCCATTTGTCTTCTTTTAGGGTGTTCATGACGGTTTCAATGGTAGATTCGTCAATTTCATGCTTGGCTAAGTAGTCGCGAACTTCGCGGCCTGTACGGGCTTTAAAGGAAAGGTGGTAGAGGGCTAAATTTTTAGCATGGGAGAGCTGGGCATAGGTTTGAATTTCCTTGAGTTCTTCCTGGCTAATTTCCTTGTCTCGTGAGAGCATGAAGCGGACGATGGTGTCTTCTGTAATGTAGAGGGATTGGGATTGATCCAGCTCTAGAAGGTAGAGACGTTTTTTCTTTTCTAATTTGGTAATTTTCATAGGATTCCTGTTTCGTTTGAGTTTTATTGCAGTATCAGTCTTTCTCTCTATATTATTCGTATTCTTATTGAGAAATGGCCTGTAATTCCTTGTTTTTCTTTTCAATTTTATCATATTCTAAACGAATGAGAAACTACATGGTATAATAGACATATGAATCTAAAAGTTAAACAAAGAATTCCCTTAAAAATCAAGCGAATGGGAATTAATGGAGAAGGGATTGGCTTTTACAATAAAACCTTGGTCTTTGTGCCTGGGGCCTTAAAGGGTGAAGATGTCTTTTGCCAAATTACTGCGATTCGGAAGAACTTTGCAGAAGCCAAGCTCTTGTCCGTCAACAAGGCTTCCAAGTATCGGGTAACGCCAACCTGTGATATTTACGAGACCTGTGGGGGCTGCCAGATCATGCATCTGAAGTATAGTAAGCAGTTGGAGTTCAAAACGGACTTGTTGCAGCAGGCCTTGAAAAAATATGCTCCTACAGGCTATGAAAATTATCTGATCCATCCGACGCTTGGGATGGAAAAACCGCAGTATTATCGGGCCAAACTTCAATTTCAGACGCGTAAATTTAAGGGACAGGTCAAGGCTGGTTTATACGCTCAAAATTCCCATTATTTAGTGGAATTAAGGGACTGTCTGGTCCAGGATCCGGTCATTCAGGAAATCGCCAATCATGTAGCAGAATTATTGACCTACTATCAGATTCCAATTTCAGATGATCGGAAGCAATTGGGGGTTCGAACCATCATGGTGCGCCGGGCTCGTAAGACTGGACAGGTCCAAATGATCGTAGTGACGAGTCGACAACTCAATTTAGCAGACTTGGTCGCGGATTTGGTAGAAAAACACCCTGAAATTGTGACGGTGGCAGTCAATCTGAATACCTCCAAATCTAGCGAGATCTATGGAGAGAAGACGCAGATTATTTGGGGTCAGGAGACCATTCGAGAAGGGGTCTTGGATTATGAATTTTCCTTGTCTCCTCGGGCCTTTTACCAGTTAAATCCTGAGCAGACAGAAGTCCTCTATAGTGAAGCTGTCAAGGCCTTGGATGTGTCACCTGAGGACCATTTGATTGATGCCTATTGCGGGGTAGGGACCATTGGTTTTGCCTTTGCGGATAAGGTCAAGAGTGTCCGGGGGATGGACATTATCCCTGAAGCGATTGAGGATGCCAAATACAATGCGAAGCAGATGGGATTTGATAACACCCACTATGAAGCTGGGACAGCTGAGGAAATCATCCCTCGTTGGTACAAAGAAGGCTATCGAGCAGATGCAGTCATTGTAGATCCACCTCGGACAGGGTTGGGAGTTCAATTGATTGATACCTTGTTGCGCTATGCTCCTCAAAAGATGGTTTACGTTTCTTGTAATGTTTCCACCCTAGCGCGAGACCTTGTGGATTTGACCAAGGTCTATGATGTCGTCTACATCCAGTCTGTGGATATGTTTCCCCATACATCTAGGACAGAGGCTGTGGTGAAATTGGTCAAGAAAGCTTAATAGAACAGGGATTAACAATGGATATTTGGCAAATCATGTATGAAAAGGCCAATCAGAGAGCCGAAGAGCTTTCCCAGGAAGCGCGTTGGCTTTCTAGGAGCTTAGATGAGAGAAGAATGTGAGAGTGAGAGATGGACAATAAAATTGATGTATCGATTCCAGTTGCTCAAGTCATTGATCAACATCCGGAAGTGTTAGATTTGTTGGTGGAATTGGGCTTTAAACCCTTAGCCAATCCAATCATGCGCAATACAGTTGGGCGCAAGGTTTCCTTAAAACAAGGATCAAAATTAGAAGGCACTCCTATGGACAAGATTGTGCGAACGCTAGAGGCCAATGGCTATGAAGTAGTGGGGCTAGACCAATGAGTGATGAACGAATTCATGTCTTGAGAGACATCTTATTAGACCTGCATCATGGAGCTTCTCCTGAGTCGGTCCAAGAGCGCTTTGATGCGACCTTCAGCGGGGTGTCTGCGATTGAGATTTCCCTCATGGAGCATGAGCTGATGAACTCCGATGCAGGCATCACCTTTGAGGATGTCATGGAGCTGTGCGATGTCCATGCTAATCTCTTTAAGAACGCGGTACAAGGGGTCGAAGTGGCAGATACCGACCATCCAGGTCACCCGGTTCAGATCTTTAAACAGGAGAACTTAGCCCTTCGAGCCGCTATGATGCGGGTTCGTCGCTTGCTAGATAATTATGAGACGACGGATGATCCTGAGATGATCCAGGAGATTCAGAAAGGCTTGTTACGTCAGCTAGGCTTGGTGGGTCAATTTGATCGACATTACCGCCGCAAGGAAGAGTTGATGTTTCCGATTATGGAACGCTATGGACATGATTCTCCTCCTAAAGTCATGTGGGGGGTAGATGACCAGATTCGAGACCTCTTTGCGAAAACTCTGGATGTGGCCAAAGCCCTGCCTGATTCTGCCATTTCAGAAGTTAAAAAGTGCTTTGAAGCCTTTGCGCAAGAGTTTGAGGCTATGATCTTCAAGGAAGAGTCCATCCTCTTGATGATTTTACTGGAGGCCTTTAGCCAGGATGATTGGCTCTCCATCGCAGAAGAAAGTGATGCCTATGGTTATGCTATTATCATTCCGAGTGAGAAATGGATGCCGAAACGTGTGGACTTCAAGGAAGAAGGACCAATAGAGACAGAAGGTTCAGGTGAAGCTCTTCCTTCTTCAAATGGAAGTGAGCAACGTCAGGTCATTGAGACTCCTGAGGGACAACTGACCATTACCTTCAGGCCTAAGAAAAAGGAAGAGAGTTTCGATCGCCAACAGCAACAAGCTTTTGGACATGGCTTTCTCTCTGTAGAGCAGGCCAACTTGATCTTGAACCATCTACCGATGGAGATTACCTTTGTCAATAAGGATGATATTTTCCAATATTACAATGATGCAGCGCCCTTTGAGGAAATGATCTTCAAACGGACACCGTCTCAGGTGGGACGCAATGTCGAATTGTGTCACCCTCCGAAATACTTGGAGAAGGTCAAAGCCATCATGCAGGGGCTTCGAGAAGGGAAAAAAGACAAGTACGAAATGTGGTTCAAATCCGAATCACGTGGGAAATTTGTCCATGTGACCTATGCAGCAGTGCGCGATGAAGCGGGAGAATTTCAAGGTGTCTTGGAATATGTCCAGGATATCCAACCCTATCGAGAGATCGATAGTGAATTTTATAGAGGATTGGAGTAAGAATGAGCTACGAAAAAGAATTTATGAAAGAATTTGAGGCTTGGATCAAGACCCAGGTCATGATCAATGAGATGGCCCTGACAGAAAGCAAGAAGGTCTATGAAGAGGATCAAGACGAGCGGGCCAAGGAGGCTATGATCCGCTATGAGAGTCGCTTGGATGCCTATCAATTCCTTCAAGGGAAGTTTGCTAACTACCACGAGGGGAAAGGTTTTCACGATCTTCCAGATGGCTTGTTTGGAGAGAGAACCTATTAAAGGCTCTCTGTGAAGGCATTTGACTAGCTGGATTTGGTTGAAAATAGTGCAATGACTTGATTTTTCGAGGGATTGTGTTACAATAAAAAAGTTGAACAGACGTCAACGAATTATCGAAAGTAATATTGGTGATGAAACCTTGTTGCCTTAGGGATTGATCACTGGATACGTAGGAGGAAAAATGGCAAAGAAGAACGTTAACCGTGCGAAACAATACAAACATCAAAATAGACATCTTTTGAAAAAAGCTGTCGCAACTGTAGCAGCAGCTGTTAAAGAAGCACCTAAGAAAGTTGAGAAAGCAGCAAAAGCAGTGGCGAAAGAAGTGAAACAAGCAGCTTCTTCAGTGGAAGAATTCGCTGCAAGCTTGGAAGGTGTAGCCCTTGATCGTGCGCAAACATTCTATGATGAAGGTATTCGCTCTGTTACGGACTTCGCAAACTGGACAGAAAAAGAGTTGTTGGCCCTTAAAGGAATCGGCCCAGCAACCATCAAAAAATTGCAAGAGCTTGGAGTCAAGTTCAAATAATTGCTTTTGTGATTTCTTGCTATTTCCAGGAAAACTTGATAAAATGAAGCTGTTAGAGGTGTTTTGAGTCCCACATTTTACAGAAAGTGGCGGTGCTGAGAAGTCCACAAATGTGTCGAAACTGGTTGCTAATGGATAAAAATGAAATAAACAAAGTTGCGGGCGTTGCCCGAAATTGGGTGGTACCGCGGATAAACATATTCGTCCCTGTCAGGTTGATGACAGGGGCGTTTTCTATGTACCTTTGTGCGATGAGTCCAAGGAACGAAATCAAGCTTAGGTACATTGATCCCAAAGTGACGCAGGAGCGGAGGGATAACCTTCCCTTATTTACAAATTGATCATTTGTAAATAATAAAAGGGATACAGTTCGAGCGGGGTGAGAACGAAATCCCAAAGTTCTCTTTGTGGACTGAGTATGTTTTTTGAAATGGAGGAAGGATGACAAGAGCAACATTACCAGAACTTATAGAGACCGAGCGCTTGATCTTACGAGTCCGTACAGTGACGGATGCTGAGGATATCCATGCCTACGCTAGTCTCCCAGAGGTTTCTTACCCAGCAGGTTTTCCGCCCGTTAAGACCTTGGAAGATGAGATTTATTACCTAGAACATATCCTTCCCGATCGTAATGAAAAGGACAATCTCCCAGCAGGCTATGGAATTGTGGTCAAAGGGACTGATAAAGTTATTGGCTCAGTTGATTTCAACCATCGCCACGAAGACGATGTACTGGAGATTGGCTATACCTTGCACCCAGACTTTTGGGGGAGAGGCTATGTGCCTGAAGCGGCGCGTGCCTTGATCAACCTCGCTTTTAAAAAATTGAATCTACACAAGATTGAATTGTCTTGCTTTGGTTACAATCTTCAAAGTCAACGAGTCGCTGAGAAGCTTGGTTTCACCCTTGAAGCTCGTATCCGAGACCGCAAAGATGCCCAAGGCAACCGCTGTGATGATTTGAGATATGGCTTGCTGAAGAGTGAGTGGGAGGTAGATTGATGCATGTTTTCATCATTGGAGCTCCAGCCTCAGGGAAAATGACCATTGG
>CABREZ010000080.1 GCA_902470035.1 uncultured Streptococcus sp.
TAATGGGGCTCTAAAATCAAGCACAAACATTCTTCAATTCCGTCATTCTCCATCTCTTTGATTACATCAGTGATAAAAGGGCGGGAAAATTTGTTGGCAAAGTAAACCGACGCTTGTTTTCCAAGAGCAGTAGCAACCATGTCCACTTCTTCTCTAGTTATCCTTTGGAGTGGGGTTCCACCGATTCGGACGTAATTGTCATATAAAGTCTGAATTTCATGTGGTTCAGGACGAACCCCACGGCGTATATTTGTGAAAAATTCCGCTACTCCTTCATAGGTAATCTCTTCTGGTGAACCAAAAGTCATCATCAACACAGCTCTTTTACTCATAACTACTCCTTACTATATACTTTCCACTATTTTACCATGAAAAGGATTTCTTTGGGAAACTCTTTTATAAATCATTTGGAAGAAGAAACTAATTTTCTAGGTCAATACACAAGCTATTAAAAGAAATCATTCAAAGAAAGTGGAACAAATATCTTTTTATGTCCAATCCGATACTGTATTATTCTTTGAAAACAACATCTATTTGAAATGACCATCTTTCATGTAAGGAGAGAAGGTTTGAATCCCTTTCTAAGAATTTCTACACAATAGAAAAAGTGGATAAAGAAACATTCTTCTATCCACTTTATTGTTTACAGCTTTTATTCGCTACGTAAAGATTCCACTGGGTCTTTCTTCGCGGCGATGCGTGAAGGGATGAGACCAGCTAACATGGTAAGAACAATGGAGATACCGATGAGGATAAGTGCGGCTTCCCATGGTAACTGCGCCACGTTTTCCACGTTGGTCATTTTCGCAACGACGGCATTGATTGGAAGTGTTGCAAGGAGTGTAATGGCGATACCGAGCACTCCGGAAATAAATCCTTCGATGGCTGTTTCGGCCGTGAAGATACGACGGATGTCTTTCTTCGAAGCCCCCATTGCACGTAAGATTCCGATTTCTTTTGTACGTTCGAGAACCGAGATGTAGGTGATAATTGCAATCATAATCGATGATACGATGAGCGAGATGGCTACGAAACCAACGAGTACGGTTGTAATCACGCCTACCATTGTCGTAATCGAAGACATGATGGTTTGAATATCGTCGGAGTAGGCGAGCACTTTGTCGTCTTCGCCAGCGTCTTTTTTCGCCGTGTTATAGGCATTGATGAAGTCCTTCAACTCTTGTTTTTGTTGGAATGAAGAGGTGTAGAACTCGATGGCAGCTGGTTTGGATTTGTCGATGACACCCAATTTCGCGAGGTTTTCCTCGTAAGTGGCAGCCGAGTTTTCGTTGTATTGTTGGATGTATTGCGCTTGTTGTTCAGGCGTCAATTTGACCAACTGGATTTTTTCTTCTTCGGTTAAATCAGCCGAATTGAATGGTTTTGGATCTTTGGCAAATTCTTTTCCAGTAAATACATTGATGGTTGGGTTGGCTTCTTGCTCTTTTACGATGTCACTGTTTTGAATTTGCTCAGAAGTGTAATCGATCAGGGCGCTTGTATAAGCCACACCGCCAGAAGGAGAGTTCACACCAGAACTTGTGCCTTCTTTTTGACGAAGAACGCCGACGATTGTAAGCTCGAGGCCATTCTCGATTTGCGTCTTCATGTAGGCTTCGTCGTCAATTTTATTTATCCATTGGTTGTTTTCTTTGACGAAGCGATTCGTGTTGACAACAGCTTTGAAAGTTTTTCCAATGAAATCCCTATACTGATAGGTTTGGGATTTGAGTTCATCCAGTTTCTTCGCATCGTTTAATTCGCTAGGGTCTTTGATGCGTAAGCTATAAAGGAGGAGGTCACTGATTTGGTTCTCTTCATCCACGATCAGGACGATTTCAGATTTATCCTTCGGAAGGCGACCTTCTAGCACATCATATTGCGCATTCAGCATCTCCTGGTCGCTTGACAGTTGGCTCCAATAGTCGATGTTTTTCAAATAGCCTTTAATTGTTTGGTTGGCCGTATCGACTTCGTCCGCGAGGTTAGACGGAAGAATGCTCTTTGGACCGTTGGAGGTGTCACTGGCGTAAATATAGGGTTGTAAATTGTATTGGTAACGAATGTCTTTTGTAAGGTGTGCGACTTCTGAAGCGTGTTTATCCAAGTAGGTTTTGAAGGACGCGAGGTCATTTTTCCCGATTTGTTTTTTCAATAGATTCGTTAAAAGCGTATTGACACCGAGTTCGTTTTTATCCCTATAAGGCTTTTCACTCAAGTCTGGAGAGGTTGCCATCAGATTACTCTGGTTCTGCTCGCTAATCGTCAATGGCAAAGAGACGAGAGTGTCTTCTTGCACCTTTTTCACATAGTCGCTCACACCATTTGAGAGGGCCAAGATCAGGGCAATCCCGATAATCCCGATGGAACCAGCAAAGGCCGTCAGAAATGTCCGACCTTTCTTCGTCAATAGGTTATTAAACGAAAGGGCCAGAGCCGTCGTAAAGCTCATCTTTGTCTTTGTAAACTGAATGTCCCCTTGTTTGGGTTCTTCGGTTGGTTCGTATGGATTCGAGTCGCTTAAGATATTTCCATCTAATACTTGTACGATACGTGTAGAGTAGGTTTTCGCCAGTTCTGGGTTATGCGTCACCATGATCACGAGACGTTCCTTGGCGATGTCTTTTAATAACTCCATGATTTGAACAGAAGTCTCAGAATCGAGCGCTCCTGTTGGCTCATCGGCTAAAACGACTTTAGGATTATTGACAAGAGCACGCGCAATCGCGATTCGTTGCATTTGTCCGCCAGACATTTGGCTTGGTTTCTTATATAAATGATCTTTTAGGCCAACGCGTTCAAGTGCTTCGATGGCACGCTTCTTACGTTCCGATTTAGAAACGCCAGAGAGCGTCATCGCAATCTCGACGTTTGAGATTGCCGTTTGGTGACCAATCAGATTATAGGATTGGAAGACGAATCCGATGGTGTGGTTTCTGTAGCTATCCCAATCGCGGTCTTTAAATTGCTTGGTTGATTTTCCTTGGATGAGTAAATCACCCGATGTGTATTGGTCGAGTCCACCGATGATATTTAAGAGGGTGGTTTTCCCTGAACCCGATTGTCCGAGAATCGAGACGAACTCATTTTCACGGAAACGAATCGAGATATCCTTCAAAGCGTGAAACTCTTGATTCCCCGTATAATACACTTTTGAAATACGTTGTAGTTGTAACATATACTCGATCCTTTCATAAATATGAGTAGTCTATCACAATTTGAATCGGGAGTCAATATATTAAATCGATGATTTCTAAAATATCCTCAACAAAGGAATGATCGATTTCCATTAATAATGGTGATGGTGGTGGTGATCATGTCCATGACTTTGACTGGCTTCCAGCTCTTCGATATTTCGCTTGTGGGCGCGGTGAGTTGCTAGGTCTTCATCCACTTCGATGGTGACATTTTGAAATCCCCTCTCTTTGAGCAAGGCACGGATCTCTTCTTTACAGACCACCATCTGCTCCATCCGCTTGAGACAAACATGAACAATAGCATTTTTCTCTAGTCCATCCATGGTCCAAAGATTAAGCTGATTGATACTAGCGACATGGTCCAACTGCTCTAAATCATTCTTAACTTGCTTGATATCTACCCCTTCTGGCACAGCATCCAAGAAAATCTTAAGGGTGCTCCAAAAACGAGGAAGGGCTTGTGACAAGATGAAAGCAGAAATCCCAAGGGACAAGAGTGGATCAAGGAAATACCAGTCAGTAAATCGGAGGACAATAGCCATCAAGATGACAGCCAACCAACCTAAGGTATCTTCCAAAAAATGCAGGCTGAGAATGGATTCATTCTTGGTTTGCCCCTTGCGAATGACCAGACTCGCCAGCACATTGACACTGATAGCAATAATTCCCAACCAAAGAAGCCCTTCGTCATTGACGGGCTGAGGGTGGAAAAGCTTGCTTACATTTTCTAAAATCACCATACCAGACCCAGTCATCAGAATGACTGCCGTTACTAAAGCCCCTAATAAGCTAAAACGCTTGTAGCCTAGGGTATAGCGACTATCTTCTTCACGATTGGAGATTGTTTCTAGAAAGGCCGAGAGGCCAATGGCTAGAGCATCCCCCAAGTCATGGACAGAATCAGCGAGAACAGCACTGGAGCCAAAGAGTCCACCAAAGATAAATTCGATAATGGCAAAGCTAAAATTTAAGAGAAAGGCTAGCCAAATGGCACATTTAGAACTCAATTTTTTACCTCCTCTGGTATATGGTATAATTGGAATAGAATCATTCCCTTACTATTATTATCTCCTACAATGGAAAGAAAGGATAGGAGCATTCTGTTCAGTTTGTAAGATACTGAACACTTTGTTCAAAGTGTCTATATGACAAAGATTGACCGTCGCATCACCAAAACAAAAAAATCCATCTATACAGCCTTCTTACAGCTATTAAATGAGAAAGGCTACGAAGCAACCACTGTCCAAGATATCATCGACCTAGCGGATGTTGGTCGCTCTACTTTTTACAGCCACTACCCGAGCAAGGAACTCTTGCTAGACGAACTCTGCCATTATCTCTTTCATCATTTGTTTGAACGTGAAGCTCATGTCTCGGCAGAAGATTACTTGGCTCATATTTTTCTCCATTTCAGGAAAAACAAAGATCATGTAACCAGCCTTCTCCTATCAAAAAATGACTACTTCCTCCGTCAGCTCCATAAGGAATTAGAAACCCATGTCTTTCCGATGGTGGCGGATGATTTAAAAACATCCCATCCTAGGATCCCCACTTCTTACCTCAAACACTTTGTCATCACCAACTTCATTGAAACCTTGACCTGGTGGTTGAAAAAAGGGAAATCTTATAACGAGCAAGAAGTTGTTAGCTTTTATTTAGACGTCATGGAAATGACAACTAAATAAAAATATATTATTATTCTAGTTAGAAAGGGAATCTTATGCTCCTCCCCATTCTTCTCGGCTTTTTTACAGCCTTCTTAGCCCTTGCTTTTGCTCTTCTTCACTTATTGGCTTCTCTTACTGAAGTTAAAAAAGGGAATCACACTCTAGGAAATACATTTCTCCTCATCGGAAGTGGCCTTGCGACCTTCTCTCTCATCCTCTACTTCCTTTTGCCAATTGTTGCTTTATTCATTTGGCTGATCGGAGTTAGCTTGATTTGCTACGGAGCCTATTGGAATGGCAAGCACAAAGAAAACTTCCATCTAGCCCATCATGTCATTCGGATTGGAATCGCTCTGGTACTTACTATCTTGTTAGCCTTAGTATGAAAAAAAGGATCTTTTGATCCTTTTTTTCATACTCATGAATTAAGCTAATACTCCTTTAAAAATCTATTTCTTGATCATCTCTTCCTGAATCAAAAAATCACGCGCTACTTGATTAGCTGACTTGCCTTCCACACCCACTTGGTAGTTCATCTGGCTCATTTGATCTGCTGTGATTTTCCCAGCTAGTTTATTAAGGATAGCTTCCAACTCCGGATGTTTTTCGAGTAATTCAGCTTTCATGAGTGGGGCCCCTTGATATGGAGGGAAGAGTTGCTTGTCATCTTGGAGGACCACGAGGTCATAGCGAGCAAGCTCGGCATCCGTTGAGTAGGCATCTGTGATCTGGATATCACCGGACTGGATAGCCTGGTAGCGAAGGGCTGGCTCCATGGTGGAGACTTGTAGATGGAGTCCGTAAACTTTCTGCAAGCCCTTGTTCCCATCCTCTCGGTCATTAAACTCCAAGGTAAATCCTGCCTTAAGTTGTCCTTCCACCTTTTTCAAATCTGAAATGGTCTTGAGTCCATACTCTTGAGCAATTTTCTTAGGCACTGCGACAGCATAGGTATTCTGATAAGCCATGGGTTTGAGCAAGGCTAGGTTATCTTGTTTCCTGATCCCATCTCGGGCTGCTTGATAGACTGCTTCTGGATCATGGTCGACTTGCGGCGCCGGCTTGAGGAGAC
>CABREZ010000081.1 GCA_902470035.1 uncultured Streptococcus sp.
GTTTGGATCATCTGCTGGAGCCAGTCCAAGGTCTCCAAATCCAGATCATTTGAAGGTTCATCTAAAAATAGCAATTCATGAGGACAACAAAGCTCGTGAAGCAGTTGGACCTTGAGGGCCTCTCCTCCAGAAAGACTTCCGATAGTTTGATCGCTTGCAAAGCGCTCGCTATTAAATTGTAATTGATCAGCCAGTCTGTAGAGGCTGGCATAGTCTAGCTCGTCCTCTCCAAAAAAATATTCTTCCAAGGTTTTTCCCTTCAAAGCTTCCGGTAAAGTTTGGGGAATATAGGCATAGGAGTGAAAGGAAGTGGTGATTTCTCCTTCTATGGTCAGATAATCTGGTAGAGATTTTGGGGACATAAGGACCTGAAGTAAGGAAGATTTTCCATTCCCTTCTTCGCCAATAATAGCAACTTTTTCTCCTTCATGAATGGTCAGGGAAAGATCTCGAACCAGATCTCGTAAATCTTTTGTATGTCGGATAGTGAGGTGGGATAGTTTTAGCATAAGATTCCTTTCTACTGGGACAAAAAACAGCTCTACCTATTTAGTAGAGCTGTATTCAAGTGAAACCCAAGCAGAAAAAGACCTTATTTAGCCAACAAAAGGTTGGAAATTAAGCGAAAGGGTACACAAAAAGAGATAGAACAAGCAGTCCACTAAATAAAGTATCTTATTTAACGAAACTTAGTTGTTCATATCTCCTTACCTCCGAATGTGATTAGCTTTATTCTATTCCTTTCATTCCTTCTTGTCAAGGAAATCCTTGTTTCCCCCTCTTTTTTCTGCTCGGGCTTTAGTCGGAAATGTGGTATAATAAAGGTTATGCAAGCTAAACCGTCTTCTGCCTATGTGCATATTCCATTTTGTACCCAGATTTGTTATTATTGTGACTTTTCTAAGGTTTTTATCAAGAATCAACCGGTCGATGCCTATCTGGAACACTTAATCCAGGAGACTCGATCCTATGAGATTGGCAAACTCCGGACCCTCTACATTGGTGGAGGGACCCCGACAGCCCTATCTGCCCAGCAACTGGCCTATCTCTTGACAGAATTGCCCAAGATCATGGACCTATCAGAGGTAGAAGAGTTTACCATCGAGGCCAATCCTGGCGATTTGGATCCGGATAAGATCGTAGTCCTCAAGGACTCTCAGGTCAATCGGGTCTCTCTGGGTGTCCAAACCTTTGATAACAAGATGCTGAAAAAGATCGGACGGAGCCACCAGGAGCAGGATATCTATGACAATATCCGCCACCTCAAGCAGGCTGGCTTTGACAATATTTCCATCGACTTGATCTATGCCCTTCCAGGTCAGACCATGGACCAGGTCAAGGAAAATGTCGCCAAGGCGATCGACTTGGACATTCCCCATATGAGTCTCTATAGTTTGATTTTAGAAAACCACACAGTCTTTATGAATCGCATGAGACGAGGCAAGCTTCCTCTGCCCAAAGAAGAGCTGGAAGCAGAGATGTTCGAGTACATCATTGAAGAGCTGGAAAAAGCAGGCTTTGAACATTATGAGATTTCTAATTTCTCTAAGCCTGGCTTTGAAAGTCGCCACAATCTGGTCTACTGGGATAATGCAGAATATTATGGTCTAGGAGCAGGAGCTTCTGGCTATGTAGATGGGATTCGCTACAAGAATCACGGGCCTATCCGGCATTACCTTGAGGCTGTTGAGGCAGGTAAGGCTCGGATCACAGAAGAACACCTGACACTGGAAGAGAAGATGGAAGAGGAGTTGTTCCTCGGTCTACGGAAAAAGACAGGTGTGTCCAAGGCTCGTTTTGAAGAAAAATTTGGTGTCTCCTTTGACCAACGCTATGGACAAGTGGTGACCAGTCTGACGGAGCAGGGACTCTTGGTTCCAGATGACAAGCAAGTTCGGATGACTAAGAGAGGCTTGTTCCTTGGTGATACCGTAGCAGAGAAATTTATATTGGAGTAAACAATGGCTAAAATTTATCAGTATGACATGAAAGTTCCTTTTGATATGAGCGATGTGAATGGCTTTATCAAGATGCCACAACTCATCCTCCTGTCCTTGCAAGTCTCAGGTATGCAGTCGATGGAGATTGGTATCAGTGACAAGGACCTACTCGAACAGTACAATCTAGTCTGGATTATCACTGACTATGACATCACGGTCCATCGCCTACCAGTCTTTGATGAACAGATTACCATTGAGACCAAGGCTCTGGCCCACAATCGTCTTTTTTGCTACCGTTCCTTTGTGGTCAGAGGCCAGAATGGGGAGGTCATCGTAGAGATGGTGGCAACCTTTGTCTTGATGGATCGGGACAGTCGTAAGGTCCAATCCGTACCGGAAGAGATCACAGAGCCATTTGAGTCACCGTTTGAGAAGAAGATCCGCCGTGGTCCACGCTATCCAGAACTGAATGGAGCCATGGAGCAGGACTACCATGTGCGTTTCTATGATTTAGATATGAACGGACATGTCAACAACAGCAAGTACCTAGACTGGGTCTTTGAAGTGATGGGAGCAGAATTCCTAACCCAGCATATCCCCAAACGGGTCCATCTCAAGTATGTCAAGGAAGTCCTACCTGGAGGCATGATCACCTCTAGCGTCGAGCGAGAAGGAATGGTCAGCAATCATGTCATCTCATCAGAAGGGCAAATCCATGCCCAAGCCCTCATCACTTGGGAAGAAATAGATAAGGAAACATTATGGAAAAGCGAAGATTAAAACAGAAAAAAGAAGACTTGATGAAGGTTCAACGGCGGGTTGTTGCCTATGCTCGTCGTAAGAAAAATCCCCTCTATGTATTGGGAGATGGTTTCTTAACCTTAGTCGCAGCCTTTTATATCTTTATTGAGGAAGCGGTTCGTTTTGTACGCTATCGTTTGAGTTTTGTAGCCTTTCTTCGTTTTCTCAAGGAAGATGTCCGCTGGTATCGTGTCTGGATTCATTTGATTTTGGCCTTTATCCTGCCTGTTGTCGTCTTTTCTTTGAGTATCACCAGTCAATCAGGAAGCTTCTGGAGTAACTTCTTTGACAAGCTCTCCCAAGGTGTCCTCTTCAGTACGACTATCAGCCTCGCAGCGACCTTAATGACAGATTTCATTGAAACCATGAAGCCTATCCAGGCCGGGAAAGAAAGCAATGAGAAAAAAGAAACCGGCGTCTATACCATTACCATTGATCAGGCTAAGATTGGTGGCTTAATGGTGACCATCGTGATTTTGATGATTTCCTCCTTCCTCTTTACTCAGGCTGGAAAAGCAAGTATCAATTTCTTCGGTCTGGTTCTTCAATTTGCCTTATATGGGGCTTGTTTGCTTCTGTATGGAGCAGGAGGCCAGTTTCAAGATCGGGAGAAAGTAGTAGAGGACGCAAGTGAAAAAGGAGACCAAGAATCCCATGACTTATAAGGGTTATTTAATTGACTTAGACGGAACCATCTACAAGGGGAAAGAGCGGATCCCAGCCGGGGAAGCCTTTGTCCACCAATTGCAAGAGCGTCAGATCCCCTATCTCTTTGTGACCAACAATACTACCCGGACGCCGGAAATGGTCCAAGAGATGCTAGCAGGCCAGTTTAACATCGAAACGCCACTGGATACCATCTATACAGCGACGCTAGCGACCATTGATTATATGGCGGATATGAATCTTGGGAAAACTGCCTATGTCATTGGAGATGTAGGCTTGAAACAAGCCATTGCTGAAGCAGGCTTCGTCGAAGATACCGTGAAACCAGCCTATGTCGTGGTGGGTCTCGACTGGGAAGTGGACTATGAGAAATTCTCTATCGCGACCTTGGCTATTCAAAAGGGAGCCCATTTCATCGGGACAAATCCAGACCTTAATATTCCGACAGAGCGCGGAATGATGCCAGGGGCTGGTGCTCTAAATGCCCTGATCGAAGCGGCAACGCGCGTGAAGCCAACCTTTATCGGGAAGCCCAATGCCATCATCATGGATAAGGCCATCGCTCACCTGGGACTAGAGCGCAAAGAAGTGGTCATGGTAGGAGACAATTACCTGACCGACATCCGAGCAGGGATTGACAATGACATCCCTACTTTGCTGGTGACCACTGGCTTTACCAAGCCAGAAGAAGTGCCAGACCTGCCCTTGCCACCAACTCACGTCCTATCGAGCTTAGCGGAGTGGGATTTCGATGCGTGACCGGTTAAAAGTAATGGGCTTTGTCCTCTGGCTCTTAGCAACGGTGATTTTGGGGACCATTCTCGTAGCCTGGTTGATCTATCCCATGGAGATTGGCTGGTTACGTATTCAGAATCGGACCGGTTTGGCTCCTGCAGTCATCCAAAAAAACTTTCAGATCCTTATGCAGTATTTGACCAGTCCTTTTACCTGGAAGCTGGACATGCCGGATTTTCCATCTTCTCCCGATGGTCTCCATCATTTTCAAGCAGTCAAGTACCTCTTTCACTTGACCCAGGCCCTGTTCCTGGTCTTGTTGCCAGTGGCTATACGATTTATTCGAACAGTGATGCGTAAGGGCTATGCAGGCCTCTATCGTCGCTTATTTGGCGGGATGGTTCTCTTGCCTATCGTCATAGGAGGAGTGACCCTCTTTATTGGCTTTGATCAATTCTTTACCCTCTTTCACCAAGTCCTCTTTGTCGGAGATGCTACCTGGCTCTTTGATCCTTATCGGGATCCGATTATTTTAGCGCTTCCGGAGGACTATTTCCTACATGCCTTTCTGATTTTCTTTGTTCTCTATGAAGAGGCTTTTGGATGGTGCTACGGGTGGAGTCGGAAAACAAAAACAGTAGATTAGTGGAGTGAATGGATGAAACAGTTCAATCGATTTATAGATCCCAAAAAGGATTTGGGAAGCTTTTCAGGGATGGTTTGCCTCTATCTCTTGGTTATGGTCTTTGTCAGCATCATTTCGACCTTTGCCATTACCCTCTTTATGTTTGGACGGTATGGATTGGAGATGGCAGAGAAGCAGGAGTATGTAGAAAAAATCATCAATGGGAACGGGATTAGCTACCTGATATCTGTCAGTATCGGTATCCTCCTATTTGCCCTTTATCGCAAAGGATCCCTCTTTAAAGGAGATGTGAGACAAAAGGGACGCAAGATGACCTGGCAGACTTTCTTAGTCTTCATTGCCTTCTTGGGGTTTGCCCAGTTGGCTTCTAGTGCCTTATCTCAGCTCTTAGACCACATGATGGAAACTTTAGGATTTTTCAAGCCTCAAGAGGATATGTCTGAGCAACTCAGCCAATCTTGGAGTCTCTTGCTCTATGCGACCCTAATCGGTCCCATCACAGAGGAGTTGGTATTCCGGGCCGCTGGACTGAGAGCTTTAGAAAAGTATGGAAAAGTCTTTGCGATCGTCATGACAGCCTTGGCTTTTGGAATGTTCCATGCCAATTTTGATCAGTTGTTCTTTGCGACGATTATCGGCTTAGGCTTTGGCTACTTGACCTTCGAGTATTCGATCTGGTGGGCCATTTTCTACCATATCTTTAACAACCTGGTCCTCTCTCAAGGGCTTCATTACCTCGGTACGCATGTCAATATGAATGTGGCCGAGTGGGTTCAAATTCTCGTCTTTTTAGGTGGAACCATCGCCTTTACCATCGTCTTGATTTTAAAGAGAAAAGCTATTTTTCACTACATACAAGAAAACCGACCAGCACCTGGCGTCTTCCAAAGAAGCATGTATTCCTTCTGGTTCTGGGTCTTGGTCCTTGGGACAACCCTTATGTCCTTACTTCCTTACCTAAGAGGCTATTAATATCAAGAGGCTGGGACAAAAGTCCTAGCCTCTCAATTGTCTTTGGATTGTCGATCAAGACGCAGTGGTTGAGTGGGCTCTACTACGCTGATTCCATCAGCTTTTACAGC
>CABREZ010000082.1 GCA_902470035.1 uncultured Streptococcus sp.
GTCGCTTCTTTAATTCTTCTAAATTCATTTTTTCATCCTTATAAAACTATTCAGTATATTATAACAAAAAAGATAGGCCTTTGCCTATCTTAATCCATTATTTTCAAAAATCGCTTCTGTGTTTTATTTCCTTCATAGCCTATATGTTCATAAAAAACATGAGCTTCTTTACGATGAGAGGCAGAACTCAAACGAATAAAGGAAAAGTTATGAGTTCGAGCAAGAGCCTCAACTCGCTCCATCAATTGCCGACCAATCCCACATCCTTGGGCAGAAGGGAAAACAGCAAGTCCTAAAACATTCAAACCCGGATCGCTATATATACTCTCATAGGCTTCTGTTTCGACATAGCCTAAAATATTCCCAGTTTGGTCCTCTTCGTAAACGAAGCAAAAGTGACCCGAATCTGGCTGATTGAATTTATCGATCTGAGCTGTTACTTTCTCAAGGGTCGAATCATACCCCAATGCCTGGTGGCACAAATCACGAATTTGACCTGCATCTTTAATTTGAACGGTCCGAATCATACTTCTACCTCCATGAAGTCTTTTCTATTTATTCTATGCCTTATTCCTAAAAAAATCAAGCACCAAGAATATATTAACAGATCGTTTCTTTATACTATTTAATTCGAATTAAAATAATTAATGAACATTAAAGGATTTCTATTTACTTTTTCGATTTAATTCGCTATAATAAGTTGTAATGTAAAAGGAGGTGAAGCTCTTGGCAAGAGGACGTGGAAAAGCAAGCCCACAAGATAAAGAGGCTTTGCGCATTATTTCCGAAAAAATAAGAGAACTATTAAAGGTTCAAAATAAGAAACAGGTCGATTTATCTCGTACAACTGGTATTCCAGCTAGTACCTTGACTGGCTATGTAAAAGGTACTTCTCTCCCAGTTAGTGAGAACCTAGAAAAGATTGCTAGCTTCTTTGAAATCCCCATCTCTGACCTAGATCCTCGTTATGGACAACCAGATACCTTGGATGATTCTAAGATTGAGTTTATCTATAAGCAACTGGATGAGGACTTTCAAGATTCACTCTTAGAGGAAGCTAATCGCTTATTGGTTTTGCAGGCTGAACGGAAACGAATTGAGAAGAAATACACACCCTATACAGTCTTTGACAGTTATGCTGCTAGTCAAAGTGCTTCTAAAGGAGATTTGGTGTGGTTTGATCAAAAACTGGCCTACGATCTAGCACTTTGGATTCATACAGACTCGCTGGAACCTAAATATCCAAAGGGATCTGTCGCCCTAATCAAGCAAACTTTCTACGATACTGCCGGTGCTATCTATGCTATTGAGTACGATGGTCAAACCTTGATCAAGCGTGTCTTTCGTGAAGCCCAAGGGATTCGTCTCGTTTCCCTCAATAAAAAGTATAGTGATAAGATTATTCCTTTAGAAGAGGAACCGAGAGTCATCGGAAAAGTCATTGCTAGTTTTCTACCAGCTAAGGAGGACGAGCTATGATCCGATTAGTTGCTATTGATTTAGACGGGACCCTTTTATCACCGGATAAAACTATTAGTCCTGCTAATAAGCAGGCTCTTTTGGATGCTGAAGCTGTTGGTGTACACGTCGTCATCTGTACAGGTCGCCCTCTCTCTGGTGTACGTCCAATTTTTGAAGAAATTGGCTTCAAAAGTAACCACTCCTACTCTGTGATTAACAACGGTTGTACAACTGTTAACTCTTCAGATTGGTCTGTCATCAGTTATGATGCCTTATCTGAAGATGATTTGGTTTATCTCGATCAGTTGACGCAGGAGATTCATCCTCAATTAAGTTTGTTCGATTTAAATCGATATATCATTTTAAATCAGGAACCTTCTGAAATAGCTAAAATGGATGCTAGCATCGTTTCTGCAGTACCCGTACCACTTGGCTTAGAAGAAGTCCTTGAGGCCCAACCAATTTTCCAAGGGATGTTTATCGATCAGAAAGAGCAGGTTGATGCCTTCCAAGATACCTATGAAGAAGCATTAGCCCAGCGCTTCCACACCATTCGCTCTCAGCCTATTCTCTTTGAAATTCTTCCAAAAGGCGTAAACAAAGCTACTGGTTTAAGAGCTCTTGCGGACCACCTGGGTATTCCTAGAGAGCAAGTCATGGCTATTGGCGATGAGAACAATGATATTGAAATGATTGAGTACGCAGGTCTTGGAGTTGCTATGGGCAATGCTCCAGATTCTATCAAAACCTTGGCTGATGTCACAACAACTTCTAACGAAGAAGATGGTGTCGCTACTGCTATCAAGCGCTATGTTCTACAAGCACAGAACTAGAAAAGGAAAAACAAATGAAATACCCAACATTATTAGAACGTTTTTTAACCTATGTCAAAGTCAATACTCGCTCTGATGAGACTTCAACAACAACTCCTAGTACGCCTTCTCAGGTTGAATTTGCGAAGAATGTACTGCTTCCTGAAATGAAAAGAGTTGGACTTCAGAATGTCTACTACCTTCCAAATGGTTTTGCCATCGGAACGCTTCCAGCAAACGATCCAAGTCTTACCCGTAAGATTGGCTTTATCTCTCATATGGATACAGCTGACTTCAATGCGGAAAACATCAGCCCACAAGTCATCGAAAACTATGATGGTGGAACCATTGCTCTCGGAAATTCTGGTTATTCACTAGATCCAGCCGACTTTGCTAACCTCCATAACTACAAAGATCAAACCTTGATTACTACTGACGGTACGACCCTTCTTGGTGCAGATGACAAATCAGGGATTGCTGAGATTATGACAGCCATCGAATACTTGAATGCTCATCCAGAAATCAAACACTGCGAAATCCGAGTTGGCTTTGGACCAGATGAAGAAATCGGAGTCGGAGCAGATAAGTTTGATGCAGAAGATTTCAATGTTGACTTTGCCTATACAGTTGACGGTGGTCCTCTTGGTGAATTGCAATACGAAACCTTCTCCGCTGCTGGAGCTGAAATTACCTTCAAAGGCCGCAATGTGCACCCTGGTACTGCTAAGAACCAAATGGTGAATGCACTTCAGTTAGCAATTGACTTCCACAATCAACTTCCTGAAGAAGACCGTCCTGAAAAAACGGATGGCTACCAAGGTTTCTTCCATTTGATGAATATCGATGGGACTGTTGAAGAAGCACATGCTAGCTACATCATCCGTGACTTTGAGACAGAGAATTTCGAAGCTCGTAAAGCCATGATGGAAGACATCGCAAACAAGATGAACCAAGAACTTGGTGACGAACGGGTTCTCTTGACTCTTAAAGACCAGTACTACAACATGAAACAAGTCATCGAGAAAGACATGACACCAGTCAACTTGGCTAAGGAAGTCATGGAAGATCTAGGCATTACTCCTATTATTGAACCAATCCGCGGTGGGACAGACGGTTCTAAGATTTCCTTCATGGGAATTCCAACTCCAAACATCTTCGCTGGTGGCGAAAATATGCACGGTCGCTTTGAATATGTCAGTCTTCAAACCATGGAGCGTGCCGTTGACACCATTATTGGTATTGTTAGTCATTCTTAATTCCATATACTTAACAAAAATGAGGCTGGGACAAAAGTCCTAGCCTCTTAATTATTTTTGGATTGTCGAGCAAGACGCAGTGGTTGAGTGGGCTCTACTACGCTGATTTCATCAGCTTTTACAGCCCTACTCAACTGTGCGGAGGTGGGACGACGAAATCGAATTCTAACGAATTACCGATTTCTGTCCCACTCTTTTTTAATTTCTTTTAATCCATGTATTCTACCCTAGCAAACTGTCCATCGATTTGACTCTGGTAACTTTCATAAACAGAAAGAGGAATTCGTAAGCAGGTATTAGCCACTTGGCCAACGAAAGGTAGATTACTAAGAAGGACTACTTTTCTTCCAGCTTCCTTCTCTGTTCTCAGACGTTCAATGATTTGTAGAATCCTTCTAGGTTCGTCTGGAGATCCTCGATCAACCAACAAGGTCCAATCACTCCAGTCTAATGCCTCGTCCTCTCCACAAATAGAACTAAAGAAGGTCACTCCTTCTCCAACATGACCAAATCCAGCTGTCAAATCCAAAGGGTGAAACTTTAAAGAATGATTTATTTGGGGCTTTTCTTGTCTCTCGTACAAGTAGATATTATACAAGAACTGGAGATAGAAAGGATCCATCCGACTCAAGTCACAAACTTCCTCCATTTCAAAACCTCTATGTAGAGCTTCTAAAATAGATGAAAATCTGTAGGGCATCCGTTTAGCAATCCGTTGAATCAATTCATCGTCCGAAACATCCTTTAGAATATTCTTAGGCCATTGGTCCGAACCAAAATTTTCAACAGCTTGCTGATAGGCTTCTTCTAGACTAGTCCCAAACCCATAGAGAGCACCGATTGAGTTAATCTGAGTATTGAGGACCCTTGAAATTTTCTCTATTGGAAAGACAGGGAGTTTAAACAAGATTCGGTCAAGACTCGGTTCAAACAAAGCTGTTAATCCCTTCATTGTTGGATGGGGCAGGTCTAAGAGATGATCCCCCAACTTGAGGCACAAAGCTTGATGATAAAGCGAATAACCTAAGGCCATGGACATGGTCGAAAAGGAATCGGAGGCAAAAGGATTGACCTCAAGAATATAAAATTGATAACTCTTTGGATCTAGCGCAAACTTGATGGAGGTCGCTCCAACCAATCTCAGATGTCGAACAATCGACAAAGCTGCCTCCCGCAAGGTCTGGTGCTCTGTATCCGTCAAGGTCAGGCTAGGGATGACTTGATAGGAATCACTGGAATGGATCCCCACCGGGTCTACACTCTCAATATTTCCCGCAAGATAATAATTATCCTGTCGATCTCGGACTACGACGTATTCCAACTCCTTGAAACCAACTGTCGAGAACTCCAACAAACACTGACCTTGTGGCGACACTTCTAGCCCATTTTCGACAGCCTCACATAAATCATCCAAGTTATTAGCGATCCGACGGCCTTGCCCATGCTTGCTGGCAAGTGGCCAAACAACAATAGGAAATTGAATCTGCTCAGAAAACTCAATGGCCTCTCTGACTGTCGAAACCAAGGAAGAGGAAGGAACTTGATAACCCAAGTCCTGTAAAAATGACTTTTGGTCTGCCTGATGGTAAAAGGCTCTGTACTGCCGAAGCGAAGTTCCTAAAATACGAATTTTATGTTCCTTAAGAAACCCAATTTCCTCCAATCGGAATAATAAGCCAAGGAGTTGCTTGTCCGCAAAAGACAGTAGTAAGTTTCTTGTATTTGTCGCTAGAAGGGCTTCTTTTAGACTATCCAACTTTAAACGAATAACGGATACAGCATTTCTAGCTTCTTTGGTAATCTCGTTCTCATCTCCACAATAGAGGATTTCTGTTTGGTAGCCACGTTCTTTTAATAAGGGACAAGAAGTGAGTGCCCCAAGCAAACTGACATCATTGAAGGATTCTGCACACAAAAGTGTTACTTGATTCATGACCATAACTCCTCCCTTCTTTCGTCTAATTTACTTTCAATCAGATCCATAAATTCATCATAGAAATAGAGACTTTCTCTTGGTCCTGGACTGGACTCAATATGATAGAGAACACCAATCAAGGGAAGATAGCGGTGACGAAAAGCCTCGATAGAGTGATCATGAAGCTCCTCATGGGTAATCAGAAAATCACGTGGAAGGGTATCGCGTTCAATGTTGTACTGGTGATTCTGGCTAGTAATTTCGACCTTCCCAGTAGCAACCTCTTTTACTGGAATGTTGAGTCCTCGATGAGGCCTTTTTAGGTTGTTGAGGCTGCCTCCGTGGGCAAGGGCCAATAATTCTGCCCCCAAGCCGATTCCCATAATCGGTATATGAGGATCAATTT
>CABREZ010000083.1 GCA_902470035.1 uncultured Streptococcus sp.
TTTCTGGGAACTCCCTCTTGGCCTTCTTCCTATATTTCCCATGGACCTTCTTATATGGAGGTCTGGAAGAAGTCGGTTGGCGTTGGTTCTTACAAGATCATCTTTCCTTTAGTAAGCACTTTATAACTAAAATGATGGTTCTTTCCCTTGTCTGGTTCCTCTGGCACATCCCTATCTATCAACTTCCTTGGATTACAGCAGGTTCGTCCAACTATCTCATCTTTTATCTGATGATTTTAGGGAATACCTTCCTATTTGGAGCTCTCAAGGAGTACTCGAAAGGTGCTGTTCCTTGTATCCTCGCTCACATGCTGATCGATAGTCTGGCTGTCCTAATGCTGGTTCAGATTTCTATTACTCAGATTATCCTTCTGGTTATTTTCGAAATCCTATTATCATCCGGGCTAGTGGCTATACGAAAATCATAAAAAAGCCTTCAATCTCTCATCCAATTTCGGTGGGAGGTTTTATAATTTAGTGATGGGCAATATATAGAAGGGACTGGTAAGCATTATATTTCGACTTTCATAAGTTTTGTGTTATGCTAAAACTAATATCATGGAAGGGTTTTCTGAAAATGCATTTAGCTGATTTAATGGAAAAAAGTGAGGGTGGGCAGTTTTTAATCCTGTCTCATCTTCAGCAACATTCTCCAAGCAGTTTGTCAGAAGTGATGGCGGAGACGGATTTTTCCAAAGCAACCTTGAACAAATATCTTGCACTGATCAATGACAAGGCCAAAGAGAATCAGCTGGCCCTTTCCATTGAACTTGAAGATGAAAATCTTCGACTTCTTATAGGTTCGGATACCAAGGGACGTGACATTCGACGGGCTTTTTTGGACAATTCGATCAAGTACCAACTATTGATCCATTTGCTTTATCAGGGCCAGTTTCAAGCCCAGCAACTAGCTCAGGAACTCTTGATTAGTGAAGCCACATTAGGGCGTCATATTTCGGGCTTAAACAAATTATTAGCTGAGTTTCAATTTTCCATCCAAAATGGGCGCCTTAAGGGACCTGAACATAAGATTCGTTATTTTTATTTTGGTTTGCTACGAAAGGTTTGGGCTAGTGAAGACTGGAAACAAGAACTTGCCAAGAAAGAAAGACAAACCGAAATTGAAACCTTAGAAGAGCTCTGTGGTGCCCAGTTGTCTCAAGGCCAACGCTTGGATTTTGTCCTCTGGTCCCACATTACCCAGCAACGACTTAAGGTCAATGCCTGTCAGTTTCAAGAAATTGAACAGAAGATGAAGGGCTATACGGACAACATTTTTTACCAACGCTTTTTTCGTCGGGTAAACCAGTTCTTTTCTGGGAAACACATCGCTCTTAGCCATGAAGATGGAGAGATGTTAGTCCTCTTTGCTTTCCTTGTCACCCATCGGATCCTCCCGCTCCATACTATGGAGTACATCTTAGGCTTTGGGGGAGAGATTGGTAATTTGACAACGCAACTCATTCAAGAGATGAAAACGCAGAAGTTATTAGGGGATTATATCGAAGGCCCTGTGACCTATGAATTAAGCCAAATTTGTGGACAGGTCTATCTTTTTACAGGCTACCTTCTTCAAGACAAGTATAAGTACCAACTTGAAAGCCACAATCCTTATGTCTTTAGTAGTCATGATTATAGAGAAGTAGCAGACACTATCTTTGGCAAACTTCCAATCTTTTGCCAAGGGACAGCTCTGGATAAAAAAATCAAGTGGGAGTGGCTCCAGTTAATGGATTATATCGCAGAAACTAGTGGTCGACAAATTAAGATCGGTTTAGACTTAACAGTGGGCTATTTAGGCTATACACGGATGACAGAAGTCCTCAAGCGCTACTTAGAGTACAATCGTTTTATTACCATTGAAGCCTTTGATCCAGCTTCAGATTACGATTTGATCGTGACCAACAATCCGATTAGTCTTACCCAGCGGATTCCTGTCTATTATTTAAAATATGATTTAGATATGATCGATCTAGCCAATATTCGCCAGATGATCTACCAAGAAGAAGGTTAATAAAGGTATTCAATGCTTGATGAGACTTTTATGATATTATTGAGCTGAATTAGTAGTAATTAAAAAATTGAGGTTAGGCAGGACAGATTCTAAACGAATTGTTCTGCCTAGCTTTTTTATTAGATTTTTCTAAAAATTTCATTTTTTGTAAGTCTTAAAAATCCCTATGAAACAAGGGTTCTGAATCCATCTACTCAAATTTTTTAAAATTCTTAAAAAAATTGATGATCATGAAAGCGATTTATTTTGTATACTAGACAATGTAAGGAGTACGTCTCCTAAAGAATATTTCTTTTTCCCAGGAGGACAGTTCATGTCACAAGAAAAATACATTATGGCCATTGACCAAGGAACAACAAGTTCAAGAGCCATCATTTTCAATAAAAAAGGAGAAAAAGTAAGCTCTAGCCAAAAAGAGTTCACGCAAATTTTCCCTCAAGCTGGTTGGGTTGAACACAATCCAAATGAAATCTGGAACTCTGTTCAGTCTGTTATCGCTGGTGCTTTTATCGAAAGTGGCATCAAGCCAGGACAAATCGAAGCTATCGGAATTACCAACCAACGGGAAACAACTGTTGTTTGGGATAAGAATACTGGCCTTCCAATCTACAATGCCATTGTTTGGCAGTCTCGCCAAACTGCTCCTTTAGCTGAACAGCTTAAGAGCCAAGGTTATATCGAAAAATTCCACCAAAAAACAGGTTTGGTCATTGATGCCTACTTCTCAGCAACTAAGATTCGCTGGATCTTGGACCATGTAGAAGGAGCACAAGAACGTGCTGAAAAAGGAGAATTGCTCTTTGGAACCATCGATACTTGGTTGGTTTGGAAGTTGACAGACGGAGCTTCTCACGTAACAGACTATTCAAATGCTGCTCGTACCATGCTCTACAATATCAAAGACCTAAAATGGGACGATGAGATTTTGGAAATCCTCAATATTCCTAAGGCTATGCTTCCTGAAGTTCGTTCCAACTCTGAAATCTATGGGAAGACAGCTCCTTTCCATTTCTATGGTGGAGAGGTTCCAATCTCAGGTATGGCGGGTGACCAACAAGCAGCGCTCTTCGGACAATTGGCCTTTGAACCTGGTATGGTCAAAAATACTTACGGTACTGGATCTTTCATCATCATGAACACAGGTGAAGAAATGCAGTTGTCTGAAAATAACTTGCTGACTACAATTGGATATGGAATTAACGGGAAAGTATACTATGCCTTAGAAGGATCTATCTTTATCGCGGGTAGTGCCATTCAATGGCTTCGTGATGGTCTTCGTATGGTGGAAAACTCACCTGAATCTGAACAATATGCGCGTGATTCTCACAACAACGATGAAGTCTATGTAGTACCAGCCTTTACAGGTCTAGGAGCACCATACTGGAATCAAAATGCTCGTGGTTCTGTCTTTGGCTTGACTCGTGGAACAACCAAAGAAGACTTTATCAAGGCGACTCTTCAATCCATCGCTTATCAAGTACGGGATATCATTGATACCATGCAAGTCGATGCTAAAACGGCTATTCAAGTCCTTAAAGTGGATGGTGGAGCAGCTATGAATAACTTCTTGATGCAGTTCCAAGCAGACATTCTCGGTATTGATATCGCTCGAGCCAAAAACTTGGAAACAACAGCTTTGGGGGCAGCCTTCCTTGCTGGTCTGTCAGTCGGCTACTGGAAAGACCTAGATGAATTGAAAGAACTCAATGCAACTGGTGAACTCTTCGAGCCTTCTATGAACGAATCTCGTAAAGAACAACTCTACAAGGGATGGAAGAAAGCTGTTAAAGCTACCCAACTCTTTGCAGAAATTGAAGACTAGTTAAGACTTCAGTAGGATAGAAAGTGAAGAATTATGGAATTTTCAAAGAAAACTCGTGAATTATCGATTAAGAAAATGCAAGAACGCACCCTGGATCTTTTGATTATCGGGGGTGGGATCACAGGTGCTGGGGTAGCCTTGCAGGCAGCAGCAAGTGGTCTTGAAACAGGTTTGATTGAAATGCAGGACTTTGCGGAAGGGACATCAAGCCGTTCAACAAAATTGGTCCACGGTGGACTTCGTTACCTCAAACAATTTGACGTAGAAGTGGTATCAGATACGGTATCAGAACGTGCAGTAGTGCAACAAATTGCTCCTCATATTCCAAAACCAGACCCAATGCTCTTACCAGTCTATGATGAAGATGGGGCAACTTTTAGCCTCTTCCGTCTCAAGGTAGCCATGGATCTCTATGACCTCTTGGCAGGTGTCAGCAATACACCAGCTGCCAACAAGGTCTTAACCAAAGAAGAAGTGTTGGCTCGTGAACCTGAATTGAAACAAGAAGGTCTTGTTGGTGGCGGGGTTTACCTAGACTTCCGTAACAACGATGCTCGATTGGTGATTGAAAATATCAAACGTGCCAACCAAGATGGAGCGCTTATTGCCAACCACGTAAAAGCAGAAGGATTCCTCTTTGATGAATCTGGTAAGATCACAGGTGTAGTGGCGCGTGATCTCTTGACAGACGAGGTCTTTGAAATCAAGGCTCGTTTGGTGATTAATACAACTGGTCCTTGGAGCGATAAAGTGCGTAACCTCTCAAATAATGGGGAGCAGCATTCACATATGCGTCCAACCAAGGGTGTGCACTTGGTCGTAGACTCAAGCAAGATCAAAGTTTCTCAACCAGTCTACTTTGATACTGGTCTTGGAGACGGTCGGATGGTCTTCGTCTTGCCACGTGAAAACAAAACTTACTTCGGAACGACTGACACAGATTACACTGGTGACTTAGAGCATCCAAAAGTAACCCAAGAAGATGTCGACTACTTGTTAGGAATCGTGAATAACCGCTTCCCAGAAGCTCACATCACCATCGATGATATCGAAAGTAGCTGGGCTGGTCTTCGTCCGTTAATCTCAGGAAACAGTGCTTCTGACTACAATGGTGGAAACAACGGTACTATCAGTGATGAGAGCTTTAATGCTTTGATTGCAACAGTTGAAGGCTATCTTTCTAAAGAAAAATCGCGTGAAGATGTTGAATCAGCAATCAGCCACTTGGAAGGTAGCACTTCTGAAAAACATTTGGATCCATCTGCTGTTTCTCGTGGATCAAGCCTTGATCGCGATGACAATGGTCTTTTGACCCTTGCTGGTGGGAAGATTACAGACTACCGCAAGATGGCTGAAGGAGCTATGGAGCGTGTCTTGACCATTCTTAAGGAAGAGTTCGACCGTCAGTTCAAATTGATCAACTCTAAGACCTATCCAGTATCAGGTGGAGAAATTAACCCAACGAACGTGGATTCTGAAATCGAAGCCTTTGCTCAACTTGGCGTATCTCGTGGCTTGGATAGCAAGGAAGCTCACTACCTAGCTAACCTATACGGTTCCAATGCACCTAAGGTCTTCGCCCTTGCTCATAGCGTGGAACAAGCACCTGGATTGAGCCTAGCAGATACCTTATCACTTCACTATGCAATGCGCAATGAATTGGCACTTAGCCCAGTTGACTTCCTTCTTCGTCGGACGAACCACATGCTCTTCATGCGCGATAGCTTAGATGCAATTGTCGAACCTGTTTTGGATGAAATGGGACGCTTCTATGAATGGTCAGAAGAAGAAAAAGTTGGCTACCGCAAAGACTTGCAAGTCGCTTTGGAAAACAATGACTTGGCAGCATTAAAAAATTAAGAAAAACAAAAAGGGGTTGGAAAGAAGAATATCTGACCGGCCCCTCTTTATAATGGAGAAATAAATCATATGAAAGAATTATTTGGTGAATTTTTAGGGACCTTAGTCCTGATTCTTTTGGGAAATGGGGTTGTA
>CABREZ010000084.1 GCA_902470035.1 uncultured Streptococcus sp.
ATCCACATCTGCTTCCAATAAAAGCTCAAAGATGGCATCCGCATCATCACCCGCAAAGACGATAACACCTTTGTTGTCAAAGAGGTAAGATACAGAACCTGAAGCTCCCATGTTTCCGCCGTTTTTACCGAAGGCAGCCCGGACATTCGCAGCTGTACGGTTAACATTTGATGTCAAGGTATCAACGATCAACATGGAACCATTTGGTCCGAACCCTTCGTAACGTCCTTCTGTAAAGGTTTCGTCCGTGTTTCCTTTTGCCTTATCGATTGCTTTATCAATTACGTGTTTTGGCACTTGTGCTTGTTTAGCACGGTCGATAACGAATTTCAAAGCAGTATTCAATTCTGGATCTGGCTCACCTTTTTTAGCGGCTACATAGATTTCTACTCCGAATTTCGCATATACTTTTGAGTTAGCGCCATCTTTGGCAGTTTTCTTTGCCACAATATTGGCCCATTTACGTCCCATTGGAGGTTCTCCTTTTAATAGTTTACATTTTAATCTTCATTATTATAACACAGTAACCATGAAAAATCACTAAGAAAAATAGTAGAATTCGTTCTCTTCTATATCTTTTATTTAACAGAAAAGAAGATGTTTACTTGTACATCCTAATCTAACATTTCCTATTGACTGGTTCCTTATGAGCTTTGCCTTTGGAAATAGCGATACTTAACATAGCAATTTATTGTTCGTTCTTCTCGTCAGTGTTAGTTGGGATGTCTTCCTTTTCAACCAAGTTCCAGTCTGAGTATGTCGTTTCACTCTTGATAGTCAGTAATCCTTTATTACTTAAAGTAGATACTGTCATCTTGAATTCTTTAAGGAATTTAGTTTTTTTGTCAATCTTTACGATCAAGTCAGTCTTGTATTTTGAATCAGGGAATTGTGATAAGTTAAACTGGAACTCGTCTCCATAAATGCTTATTAAGTCAGCATCCTTATTTTTCAACTTGAAGACATAAGCGTCATCCGTTTCTTCTAGAGCTAAATCTTCTGTTAGTTCATTCAGCCCCTTTAAGAGCTGGAAATAATCCGGGTTAACAATATATTTACCGTCTTTTCCATAAATCTCCTTATCCCATTCTCCACTTTTATTATAACGGGTATACATTGGAGTCATTTCACCACCCGGCATCAAGAGTTCTTTAAAATTTTCTTCCCCATTCTCCAAGGTCTTAACACTAATGTATGCCATCTCTACTTCTTGCTTTTCAGTCTTATAGATAACTTGCGAAGTCATTTTTTGTTTTTTTTGAATAGTTTCTTCTTTTGTATTTAATGAACCACTTATATCCGTTTTCTGACGAACACTAGTCATTTTTTCGTTAGTGGTCTCGATTTCTTCTAAAAGACTTGTTATATCCTCTGCTTTACGTGAACTTTGACTTGTTTTTTTCTGAGTACTATTTCCTTTATTGTTAATGCTCGAGCAAGCACCTAGGCTGAGGGCAATTATAGCCAAGAGGCAAAGTAAGATTGATTTTTTCGTTCTCATAAAAGAAGATTCCTTTTTCTGTTTTTATATGCTTCTACTTTTATCTTTTTAGTTTAGATAAAAGTTTTCTTTACCATACAATCACTGGAACGCGTCCAAAATTTTGTTCCTTAAGTGCAGGATGGCCTAGCCGATACACCTGATCCGCTTGCTGGGTCAAATTGTCCCAAGGTTCCTTACCGATTCTGGTCACGATTTCTACTGATTTTTTCAAGCCTTTGAGGTGGGCTTGTCCCTTTGCAGAAAACCCTAAGACATGAATGGCATTGGGAAGAGCTTGATCCATCGCCCCTACCAAGATGTAGGTCAAGATGCGGCGGACACGAGCCTTGGTATAGCGCTTGGTTGCGACTTTCTCCACCAGATCTTCCACAGAGTTAGCACTTCGAACAGCCTCCTTTATCCGGTTGGCCAGTTCCTCATTGACCTGAAAAATTTGTGTCAGATCCGGATGGGTTAGGATTTGATAACGGAGCAGTTGGTCATAATCCTCCCAAGACACCTGCGGAGCCGACTGAAAGAGTTGGCTATTGGGCATGAATTTAGCGACAAAGTCCTGATCTTCCTTGTGTAGGCGTAGACTAGTGGCAGAAGCATAGGCCACTTCTTTTTCTTCTGAATGGTAGCCTGCACCTTGGCGTTGAATAGGCTTGAGCGCAATTTCCTTCCCAGCACAGGCCTTGGCATAAGCCAGCCCTAGAATATGGTTGGGAGTATCCCCTGTGAACTCCACTCCAGCAAAGCTTTCCCACATTTTTTGGGTCTTTTGTGGATAGGATAAATCGTCAGGAAGGCTTCGCAGGAAAGCTTCCATTTCTATTCTTTTCTCCGAATAAACTGTCGCAATCGCTTGGTAATCCAAGACTTCTTCTGTCCCAAAGGTCAATTGGTCGATTTCCAGACGGGACAAAATCTCCACCGCTCCCTTGGCAAAATGATCAGCCGACTGAACAGCCACGAGAAAGGGGAGCTCGACCACCAAATCCGCTCCATTTTCCAAAGCCATCTGGGCCCGTGTCCATTTGTCTACAATGGCAGGTTCACCACGTTGGACAAAATTCCCAGACATGGTGACGATTTTCACCCCTTCTGCCTGTTCTAGCAGGTACCTGTGTCCATTGTGAAAGGGATTAAATTCTGCAATAATTCCTGTAACTGTCATGCTGGCCTACTTCTGTGCTACGAAGAACCAACGTTTGCTGGTCTTTGTTGGCTCCTTATCTTCAAAGTCTGCGTACAATTTGAAAGATTTAAAGCCAGCCTGCTCCAATAAGATGTCATAGGTTAAAACTTCATAAGTGCGTTCCTCATGAACTTCATCGTGCCGACTAAAGGATCCATCTTCTTCTTGGACAAAGAAGGTCAGCTCATGGACGATCGAGTGAGGGGCTTCATCCTCGTAGGTATCCCAAAGCATGGCAAAGTCTTCCGCATTTTCATGATAAGAATAGCCTGGGAAGACCTCATCTGTCTGGTAGGTCGAATGGACATCAAAAATAAAGACTCCACCTTCATTGAGGACATTATAGACTTCCTTAAAGACGTCTCCTACTTCTACCTCGTCCTGCATATAGCAGATAGAATCCGAGTAGCAGGTCACGAAATCATAAGTGCCTGCTTGCGACAGGTCCAGCATATTGCCCTCGATAAAATCAATTTTCTGCTTGGCTGAAGCAGCTCTTTTTTCAGCAATTTTCAGCATGTCAGCACTCAGGTCTAATCCTGTCACATCAAAACCAGCTTGAGAAAAGCGAACAGACTGGATCCCTGTCCCACAAGCCAATTCCAGCAATTTTTTCCGGTCCTTACTTTTAGGAAGATGCCGGAGGGAAAAATCCGTCCATAAGTCATACAGACTATCATCCATGACCGCATCGTAGACCGCCGCAAACGTTTCATAAGTCGCCATAAATCAAGATACAAAGAGCGTTAAAAGCAAAGAGAAAATAGGAAACTTTCTGCCGTATCGTCAGATACAAAGGAAGTTACTCTTTTTCTCACAGCTTTTAGCTCGTGTTCAGTTAGAAACCTAACCAAGCACAAGGCTCCATCCTTTCTTTCCATAGAATTTTCAATTTAACCAACAAAACTCAGTTGCTGCCAACTGAGTTTACCTGCTTATGCTAGGGCTGCTGAAAGATCGACAGCACTTGCTTCGTGCCATAGCTTTTCTAGGTTATAGTGGGCACGCATTTCTTCTGAGAAGACATGGACCACTACACCACCTAAGTCAAGAAGGACCCAACCTCCTGCTGAGTCACCTTCGACGTGGCTGGCATTGCCCCCAGCTTCAACGACTTTCTCGCGAATATTTTCTGCGATCGCTTCCAACTGACGGCTGTTCATAGAGCTTGCGATAACAAAGTAATCCGTCACACTGGTCAAGCTTTGAACATCCAAAGCCACAATATCTTCTGCACGTTTTTCATCGGCAGCTTTAACAACAAGTTCAAGTAATTCTTTTTCTTTCATTTAGTCCTCTTTCCTTAAAAAATTGATTTGTAATCTAAGACATCCGCAAAACGTTCTGCCCAAATATTTTCATAAAATTCATTAAGCGTTTCTGCCGGAATATCCTCTCCATCAAAGGTTGTGACAGCTCCTTCTGGAATGACCAGCTTGTAGCCGTATTCAAAGCCCACTTTGACGGATGTATCGACACAATATTCTGTCTGCATGCCACATAGGACCAGTTGTTCAATCCCTTGTTGATCCAAATATTCTTTTAATCCTGTCTCTTTAAACATGCTATTGTATCGCTTCTGAAATACCTTTTCATTCTCCTGTCTTTTCAACAGAGGAGATAATTGCCAATCTTCCGAGGTTAAAGCCTCTGGCGTTTCAATATGCTGAATGTAGATGATTTCAATCTGCTGTTTTCTTGCCTGATCTTGTAAATAAGCAATCTTCTCTAACAGCTTTTCTGTCTCAAAACCTGTCTCCACGAGGATATTTTGTACATCAATAATGATAAAAGCTGTTTTCACTCACTGCTCCTCTTTCAAATACTTCACAAAGGCATTGTAGGTTTCAAGGGTTTGGGGATAAATCGGCAATCCTTGGTGAGCTAGGTGTTCGACTGTGCGAGCCGTCTCATAAGCCACAGCACGATCCAAGGAGACTTGGGCGATGTCACGTGCTTGCTCTACCCCCGGAAAAGCCCGGTTGTGCTCAATGTAATCAGCCACATAGACAATCTTGTCTAAGGTTGACATCTGATCACTCCCAACCGTATGAATCTCAATACTGCGAAGAATGGCTGGATCTGTCAGTCCTAGATCTTCTTGGATCTTATAAATCCCGACCATCCCATGCCAGACATTGTTGCCCCAGTTTTTTAATGCTGGATCCAGCTCATAGCGATCGATCAAGTCCAGAAATTCCTGATCTGATAATTTCTTGGCGTAGTCATGTAATAAACCGGCTAGGCCAGCCTGCTCTTCATCTGCCCCATAGCGCTTAGCTAAGTCACGAGCGGCCTTCTCAACCCCTAAACAGTGGGTTAGGCGTTTTTCCGGAAGGATTTGGCCCATTTTTTCGAGCAAGACCTCTCGAGAAAAGCCGAGATAGTTTTCATAGGTCATTAATACAAACCTTCTTTCTTGATGTAGTCCAAGACTGGTTTTGGCAACATAAAGTTGGGCGTCCGACCTTGAGCGATAAACTCTCGCACCATGCTTGAAGAGATATCCATCAGGGGAACATCGACCCAAATCACTGGATAAGAAGTTCCCGCTTTGTAACGGGGACGTTGAACACCGACAAACTGGACCATCTCCACTAACTCGTCAATCCGATACCACTTTGGCAGGTAGTCCACCATATCCGCTCCAATGATAAAGTAATAGTCTGTATCTGGGTCTCGCTCATTGAGCAACTTCATCGTATCGTAGGTATAAGAGATCCCTTTACGCTCTAGCTCAATCGTCTCGATTTCTAGCCCTTCAATCCCTTCGATGGCTAGTTCTAGCATTTTCAGGCGATGACGCTCATCAATGGTTTCTTTTTTATCCACATGCGGAGGCTCATATTCTGGCATGAGAAGGACCTTGTCCAAGCCCAATTGTTGGCGGACCTGGTCTGCAACCACGAGATGGGCATTATGGACCGGATTGAAATTCCCACCCAAAATACCAACTTGTTTGCGTTTCTTGTCTTTGATCTCTGGCTCTAACTCTACCTTGGTAAAGGG
>CABREZ010000085.1 GCA_902470035.1 uncultured Streptococcus sp.
TTCTTCCTCGTCTAGTGTTTTCTGAAACTCTGCAACCTTTTTAGTCGTTTGGATAGTTTGCTTTTGTTGCTCTCTAATTTGGTGTCGGTGGATGACTCGCATCATTCTTCCAGCAACGCTCAGGATAACGAGAATGGATACAAGGCTGATTTTAGTTTTGGCATTTTTTTCATAGAGGATTCTCCCTATTCTGTCATTGGTCCTATTATACCCTTTGAAAGAAAGGATAGTCAAGTTTAACTTGTGATGACCTAACATGCAGATCTACCTGGGTACTATAGAATTTTCTCATATTTCATTGACGAAGGAGCTTTTATTTGATAGGCTAGGGGAATAGAAATGATTTGGAGTTCAAAGGAAAAAGGAGCGAGGCAAGTGGCACGGATTCTATTAATCGAGGATAATAATGATATCCAAGAAATTTTATACAGTCTCTTAAGTGAAGACTATGAGGTCCTTCAGGCTTTTTCAGGTACAGAAGGGCTGCGACTCTTCCAGCAAGAAGCCGTTGATTTGGTCCTCCTGGACATCATGCTTCCAGGGAAAAATGGGGACCAGGTCCTGGAGGAGATCCGTTTGCAGAGTCAGGTGCCTGTTATCATGATGACGGCTCTTGGAGACAAACACCTCATTAGCCAGTACCTCCTTGCCGGTGCCAATGATTATATTGTTAAGCCCTTTAATCTGGACGAAGTGGCCGCTCGGGTGACGGTGCAGTTGAGAAATCAAACGACGGTAGCACAGGGAGCTCAAGCGTCGCAAAAGCTATCCTTTAAGAATTTGCTCTTAAATCCAGAAACCTTTGAACTGGAGTCTGGCGAACAGACGCTTCGTTTGGGCAAAAAAGAATTTCAAATTTTTGAGACCTTGCTGGCGCATCCAAAGAAGATTTTCACCAAGGAAGAATTGTATGAGGCGGTCTGGGAAGAAGTCTATCTGCCTGGAGACAATACCCTCAATGCCCAACTGAGCAATCTCCGAAAGAAAATTGCCCAGCTAGACCCGGATGAGGACTATATTGAAACCGTCTGGGGCTTGGGTGTTCGCTTGAAAGGAGACAAGTAATGTGGGGATTGGTTCTAATTCTAGTCGTCCTTGTCCTTCTCTTGGGACTGGGCTACCTTCGCCTACTCTCTGCTCTCAAAGATTTGCAAGAGCAGATTCAAAAGAAGCTCCAAAATGGGAGTGGAGTACGGTTAACGTCACGTGTTTCAAAAAAAGAATTGGTCGCCTTGACCAAGCAGGTCAGTGATCTCTTTGATCAGATTGAGCGGACCAATCGGATTGCCTTTCAAGAAAAGAAGACCTTGGATATGGCCATCAGTAATATTGCTCACGATATCCGGACGCCTTTGACCATTGCTTCGGGCTATACCCAACAAATCATCAAAGGTGGGACGCAGGAAGAGGAAAAGCTGAAGAAAATTGCTTCCAATCTTCAAGTCGTCTCAAAACGCTTGGAATCTCTCTTGGAATACAGACGCTTGATGGAGGGAGCTATTCAGCCTCGGCTTACAGACGTTAATCTCAGCCAAGTCCTGACCCAGCAGTTGTTCCAGTATTATGACAGCTTGTCCGAGGCGGGGATTGCCTTAGAGGTGGAGCTAGAAGAGCATCTTCATTATGCGACCGATCCTGAGCTTTGGGAGCGCCTCTTGCAAAATATGCTCAGCAATGTCCTCAAGCATGGAAAGGATCAGGCCCGTTTGATCTTGATGTCGGATGAGGACACGATTCGGGTTGAGCTATGCAATATTGTGCAACAACCGATCCAGCATTTAGACCAACTGGCTAGTCGATTCTATTCTGAAAATCTGTCGGATACAGAAGAGTCTTCTGGCTTGGGTCTCTACATTATTCAAAATTTTGTAGAGATCTTAGGGGGAGACTTGCAACTGGCAACGGAGGCAGACTGGTTTATCTTAACCATTACACTAAGAAAAAAGGCTTGAGCAGTGCTCAAGTCTTTTTGTTATAAATCTTTGTGTTTGAACGTAGCGAGTCCTAGGAAGCCAAAAACAAGGATGAATCCAAGGGCAATCAAGAGAGTGTTGTTCGTTGCTGTCGTACTTTGGACCATGGAATATTGAAACTCCAAGTTTAGATAGTGGAGAATGTCAATATCTTTAAAGAAAAGCGCAGGTAGACTTAAGAGGATATTTCCAATGAAGTAGCCAACGAAGGCTAGGGTGATGGATTGGCTAGCATAAAGAAGGAAGGAAATGATACTGACCCAAGCCAGGGTGGAAAGGAACTGAATCAGCACGGTCAGTCCAAAATGAGCAAGGAAGTGCACTGGCATGGTTCCAAGTCCATTGTAGAGGGTCGCAATCAAGAAGACGAGACCATAAGAAACGAGAAATTGGAAGAGGGCAATGGTCAGGACAACGGCGCTTTTTGCAAAGTAGTAGCTAGTGCGCGAAACGCCATAGGCCAGACTATTCTTGTATAAGTTTTGCGTTAAGTCTGTTCCCAGGACCAAGGTGATGACAATAATGGTAAAGAGGATAGTCACACTGATACTGGAAGAGTAGTTGGTCAAGGCTTTAAAGCCCGTCCAAACTTCGGTTGCTTGGGGTAATTTGGATTCCGTATTGACGCCGACGTGGCCGGTAGCTCCAAAGATGACTCCAGACAGGATGTTGAGAACGAGAATGGCTTCTGTAATCCAAAAACCTTTAGAGCGAAAAAGTCTGTAAAAATCTGCTTGAATGGTATGCAACATGATAAATCTCCTAAATGAAATATGTGGGATAAGTAATGCAAGACGGTGGGTTGACTAGTCTACCAAGTCCGTAAAGAATTTTTCCAGATCTTGGCGGGCATAGTAGATTTCATCCACGTCAATATCCTCTTGAACGAGCGCTTTGACAATGACTTTAATATCGTGAGTCTGTCCAAAGATATGGATTTCTCCATCCTTATCGATGACCTTGATACGGTGATGGAGCTGATCCTGGATCAGTTGACTGGCAAGAGCTAGTTGGCTAGTTTTGAGGATGATGTAATCTTCTCCTTGTTCTTCGAATTCAGCCTTGCTAATTTCTTTGATCAGGCGTCCTTGGTCGACAATGCCAAAGCGATTGGCAACCAGATAAAGTTCGGAGAGGATGTGACTGGAAATAAGGATGGTCATGCCGAGTTCATCGTTGAGGCGCTTGATCATCTGACGGAATTCCTTGATTCCGACAGGATCGAGACCATTGATGGGTTCGTCCAAAATGAGGAAGTCGGGCTTGGCAATGAGCGCAATCGCAATTCCCAACCGTTGTTTCATCCCGAGTGAAAAATCGCGGAATTTCTTCTTACCCGTATTATTCAGGCCGACATAGTTCAAGGTTTCTTTGATGACCTGGTCGGGATTGGGGATATGGCGTGCCTTGCAATAGTAGATTAGGTTTTGATAAGCGGTCATATGCTTGTGAGCCACAGGACTTTCAATGACAGATCCGACCCGTTTCAGGGCTTGCGTCCACTGGGAGCGATTTGAAGAAGCAAAGAGGGAGACGCTTCCGTCAGTTTCTTGAATCAGCTGGGTGATGACCTTAATGAGGGTGGTTTTCCCAGCTCCGTTCTTACCGATCAGGCCGTAGACATCACCTTTGCGAATGCTCAGATTCACATCATTTAAGGCGTATTGTTGACCGAACTTTTTACTCAAATGGGAAATTTCTAATACTTTTTCCATGGTTTTCTCCTTCGTCTAAATGACTAGTTGTTTTCTTTACACTCTTAGTATACAGCTTGCTTTTCAAATAACTATCAAGCAATTCTAAAATATTTCTAAAAAAAACGGGAGTGGGACAGAACGAATTTTGACTAAAAATCGTTCGTTGTCCCACCCCCGCAAGGCTGATTAGGTCATCTTTGGAGCTTAAAAGGCGAACAAAGATGCCAATCAGCTACTGCGTCTTGCAGTTATAACTATCATATATAAGAGACTGGACACTTTATGCCCAGCCTCTGGTTCCTATTAAAATTCACCGACAAACTCCTTGATGGCTTCTGCCAATTCATTGGGTTTCTGAGTATTAAGCGTATGGCCGCCGTCTGCGATTTCTAGATAGTGACCTTTAGGCAGGAGATTGGCTAACTTCTTAGAAGAAGCCTGATTGGCCCCATCCTTGCTGCCACAAATCACTAAGCTAGGAAGAGGGCATGTTTTAGCGGTATCGGTTAGGTTGAGACTTTTTAATTCGGTAAAGATTTGCAACATGTGCTGTTTATTGGCGCCCTGCTTTTCAAAGACATGCTTGGGAATCAGACGAAAAAGGAGAATTTGGAGCCGATAGAGGAGATTGGTGTTGAGTTTGTATTGCGTCCCTGAAAGCACCAAGCCCTTGAGTTGTGGTAAGTCTCGGTTGGAGAGATCAAGAGCGAGAACACCACCTAGTGAGAGTCCTACCAGAATAAAGGGCTCGCTTTCCTGCTGGAGGTACTTCGTCAATCTTTCTTTGGCCTCTTGGTAGCTTTCGCTTGGATGGGAGAAAATAGCGAAAGATTCAGATTGCAAGGGGGAAAGTGCATCTTGGACCCCTTGCCATGAGTGAGCATCCTGGCCTAGGCCATGTAAAAAAATAAGTTTCATTCTAAGTGCTTTCTTTGAAGATTGAGTGCATATAGGCCACGAAGAGCATTGCAGGCATAGACTTGGTCAGCAACTTCTAAATCCTTCAGCGTTAACAGTTTTTCCTCTACTTGTCCAGTTTTCAATAGATGGCGGCGGTAGATCCCATCGAGGATAGGGAGGTGAGCTGGAGGCGTGTAGCGCTGGCCGTCAATCTCAAGGATGAGATTTCCGATGGTCGTCTCTAGCAAGGTCCCGTCTTCTAAATAGTAGATCTGCTCGTGATCTAACTGGCTGAGATGGTCTCTCTGACTAGTCTTGAAATAGGTAAACGGAGTTGCTAGATCAAGCTTTTGTTCGGTCAATTGGGCCTGCAGATAGCTAGTGGGCAAGTCCTTCAGCTCGGTGATAGCCAGTTGGAAGAACCCGTTTTTTTGCAAGGCAATGCGGCAACGATAGTCAAGGTTGGAATCCAAATGAGCGAGCTCTTCTTGAAGTTCTTTCAGGAGTTTTGGATCATCATAAGGATAGGCAAAGTAGCGGCTGGCTTCTCTCAAACGGGTCAGGTGTTGCTCTAGGAAGGTCAGCTCTCCTTGGTGGATACGACCAGTCGTCAAGAGGTCAAAGTGAGGCGCTTGCCGGTAAAGAACAGCCGATTTTTGCTTGATTTCCTGGTATTCACTTTCCCATTTACTATCCCAAGTAATGCCACCACCTACGCCATAGATAGCTTTGGTGCCCTGCATTTGAAGGGTCCGGATGGCCACATTAAAAATCCGTTTCCCTCTTGGAAGAAGGATACCGATTGTTCCACAGTAGACGCCACGAGGAGCAACCTCTGTCTGTTTAATAATTTCCATAGTGGAAATCTTCGGTGCGCCTGTGATGGAGCCACAAGGAAAGAGGGCCTGGAAGGTTTGGACTAAGTCGACTTCGGGGCGTAAGCGGCTTTCAATGGTCGACGTCATCTGCCAAACGGTGGAGTATTGCTCGACTT
>CABREZ010000086.1 GCA_902470035.1 uncultured Streptococcus sp.
ACGAGAGGCTAGGACTTTTGTCCCAGCCTCTTTTTCTCTCCCATCTTGCGGGTCCTTCCAAGTGAACATTGAAAATGGCTGTTTTTTATGGTAAAATTTTTAGAAAAGCTTGAAGGGGTAAGCCATGAAATTACAAACGAATTGTAAGGGTTTAAATGGAATTATTCGTGTTCCAGGGGATAAATCAATCAGTCATCGTTCGATTATCTTTGGTAGCCTTGCTCATGGAACCACTAAGGTCTATGATATCTTACGTGGTGAAGATGTCTTATCCACTATTCAAGTATTTAGGAACCTAGGAGTCTCTATCCAAGATGATGGTCAAGTGATCACCATTGAAGGGAAAGGCTTCGAAGCCTTTCAACAGCCTAAGAATGATCTGGATATGGGGAACTCAGGCACCTCTACTCGATTGATAGCGGGTGTCTTAGCAGGAAGTCCCTTCCCAGTTACCATGGTTGGAGATGATAGCTTGTCCAAACGACCAATGGACCGAGTAGCGATCCCCCTTAGAGAGATGGGAGTTACTGTCCAAGGTCAAACAGAGCGAGACATGTTGCCCCTTCATCTTCATGGATCAAAAGAGTTACAACCAATCCACTATACATTACCGGTAGCCTCTGCTCAGGTTAAGTCAGCTCTACTTTTTGCAGCTATGCAGGCAGAAGGAGAGTCAGTTATTCTAGAGAAGGAGCTGACACGGAATCATACTGAAGATATGATTCAGCAGTTCGGTGGCCAGATTCGCGTGGAAGGCAAAGAAATTCGTTTACGTGGGCCTCAACGCTTTCAAGCTTGTGAGGTGACGGTACCAGGTGATATTTCCAGTGCAGCCTTTTGGTTAGTAGCTGGTTTGATTATCCCAAATAGTAAGATTCGACTTGAAAATGTTGGGATTAACGAGACACGTACAGGTATACTAGAGGTTATTGAAAAAATGGGTGGCAAGCTTCAAATCTTGGATCTTGATCCACTTGCTAAGGCTGCGACCCTTGTCGTAGAGACGTCTGACCTTCATGGGACGGAAATTTCTGGTGATCTGATTCCTCGCTTGATTGATGAGCTTCCAATCATTGCTCTTTTGGCAACCCAAGCTTCTGGGAAAACCATTATCAAAGATGCTGAAGAATTAAAAGTTAAAGAAACGGATCGCATTCAAGTCGTGGCGGATAGTCTAAATGCCATGGGGGCTTCCATCACTCCAACAGAGGATGGTATGATCATTGAAGGGAAAACACCTTTGCATAGTGCTAGTCTACAAACCTTTGGCGACCACCGGATCGGCATGATGGGAGCTATCGCAGCCTTGCTTGTAAGAGATGGTGAAGTAGAGCTTGCGCGTGCTGAAGCAATTAATACCAGTTACCCTTCCTTCTTTGCAGACTTAGAGAAGGTGTCTCATGCCTAAAATACTACTTGGCTTTATGGGAGCAGGGAAAACGACTATTGGTCGTTTGTTGGATCCAGCTTTTGCTGATATGGATGCACTCTTAGTTCGACGCTTAGAAATGCCGATTTCTGACTATTTTACCCGCTATGGTGAGGAGAGTTTTCGCTTGCAAGAGTCGCTTTTGTTGAAAGAGTTACTCAATCAAGATAGCTCGGTCATTTCAACTGGTGGGGGCATCGTCCTGAAGCCAGAAAATCGAGAGCTTCTCAAGAAGAATGCTTGTAATATTTATTTGCGGATTGATTTTGATCACCTCTATCAACGACTGGCAACTGATCCTGTAACTAAGCGCCCTCTCTTTCTTGATAAAAACCAAGAAGAGTTTTGTACCTTGTATGAACAACGTCTGCCCTTATATGAAGAAGTTGCCACACATGTGATTGATGTTGCTGATAAGACACCTGAAAAAATTGTGGAGATGATCCGATGTTTGTAGCTTATCTCGGTCCTAAGGGATCCTTTACCCATCATGTAGCTCTGGAAAGTTTTGAAGATGGTGAATTGCGCCCTTATGACTCCATTACAGAAGTGATGAAAGCTTATGAATCCGCTCAAGTAGAGTATGCGGTCATCCCTGTTGAGAACTCTATCGAAGGCAGTGTTCATGAGACGATTGACTACCTCTTTCACCAGGCTCATTTTCAGGCTATCGCAGAAGTAGTCTATCCCATAAAGCAACAACTCTTAGCAGTTAGACAGGATCAAGCCATTGAAGTGATCTATTCGCATCCACAAGCTTTAGCCCAAGGGAAAGCCTATGTCCAGGAGCATTTCCCTCAAGCCAGACTGGAGATGACAACTTCGACATCCTATGCAGCTCGATATGTCTCTCAACATCCGGAACTTCCTATCGCAGCCATTGCGCCTTTAGAGGCCAAGGATGAATATGGTCTGGAAGTGGTGGCCAGTAATATTCAAGAGATGGATCAAAATTATACCCGCTTTTGGATTCTTGGTCAGCGACCTTTTAAAGGTAGTCGCTCCTTAAAGAAAGTTTCCTGTAAGAATAGTCTGGCCATTACCTTACCAAGTAATATTGCAGGTTCTTTATGCCGGGCCTTAGCTACATTTGCTTCCAGAGGATTAAATTTAACAAAAATTGAGAGTCGTCCTTTAAAGACGGTCCTAGGGGAATATTTTTTTATTATCGATGTGGTGGATGCTGACGAATCACTGTTTGCTTCTGCCTATCAAGAACTGGAATCCCTAGGAGCATCCATCAAAACCTTGGGCCACTATTGGGTCTATGCGCTAAACGACAATGAAACGGAGAACGTATGAGTAGAGAATCAGAAAACCTATCCTATCATGAACAAAAGAGATTGGATTATCTTTATTCCAACTACCATTATCTGAACGAAAAAGAGCAGTTGGAATACAAGTACTTAAAAAATAAATCAGAGGGACGATTCCAAGACGATCCCGTTTTATCAAGAGCAGAAGAGTCTGTTGCTCCTTCAAGTAGAGGGGAAGACAATTCTGACGAATTACCAGTCTATCCATCACGTAGCCGGAAGGACAAACAAAAAATCAATAAAAAAAATCGAGAGGAAGGAGCAGCCCTTCCCAAACGTAATAAGGGAAGAAAGATCCGCTTTAAACGTATTTTAAAATGGATAGCCATCTTCTTCTTATTGGTTCTTGGTGGAATGGTCTTTATGTTTCTCAAAGGTTTGAATAGCAAACCTGGTGGGACCAATGCCCAACCAGCTGTTAAGGAGTATTTTAACGGCCAGAAGACCAAAGACGGAGTCAATATTCTTATATTGGGAACAGATGGTCGGATTGGGGAAAGCTCGTCAGAGACGCGAACGGACTCCATCATGGTGGTCAATGTCAACAACAAGGACGGCAAGGTGAAATTGGTCAGCTTCATGCGAGATACCTTGGTTCATATTGATGGTGTGAGTCAGCAAACAGATCCAGAATATCAAGATTACTATGACCAGAAGCTGAATACTGCCTTTACCATTGGAGAGCAGAATAACAACCAAGGGGCGGAATTGGTCCGTCAGATGCTCAAGGATAACTTTGACATTGATATCCAATACTATGCCATGGTCGATTTCCAAACCTTTGCGACAGCGATTGATACTCTCTTCCCGAATGGGGTGGAGATGAATGCTCAGTTCTCCACCATTGATGGTGAAACCGTTTCTGAGGTTGAAGTCCCTGATGACTTGAATATGAAGGATGGGGTTGTTCCTAATCAGACCATCAAGGTCGGAAAACAACGGATGGATGGCCGGACCCTCCTCAACTATGCTCGTTTCCGTAAGGATGATGAGGGCGACTTTGGCCGGACAAGACGCCAACAAGAAGTTATGTCTGCCATTGTTCACCAAATCAAGGATCCAACCAAGCTCTTTACTGGATCTGAAGCACTAGGAAAGGTCTTCGCTATGACCTCAACCAATGTACCCTTCTCCTTCCTGTTGACAAACGGGATTGGTTTAGTCGGAAGTGCCAGCAAGGGGATTGAACGTATTACTATTCCAGAAAATGGGGATTGGGTTGATGCCTATGATATGTATGGTGGTCAAGGCTTGCTGGTCGATTTCGATGCTTATAAAAAGAAATTGTCCCAAATGGGCTTAAGATGATATAATTAAGGGATAGGAGTCTGTAAACTCCATCCCTTTTATTTTTTAGAAAGATTGAACACCATGTTAAAGAAAAATGATATTGTAGAAGTTGGTATTGTCGATTTGACCCATGAGGGAGCAGGAGTGGCCAAGGTCGATGGCCTGGTCTTTTTTGTGGAGAATGCCCTGCCAGGAGAAGTGATCCGCATGCGCGTGCTTAAAGTCAACAAAAAGATCGGCTACGGAAAAGTAGAGGAGTACCTAGAAAAATCTCCTCACCGCAATGAAGAGCTAGACATGGATTATTTGCGAAGCGGTATTGCGGACTTGGGGCACTTGGCTTATCCCGAGCAATTAAAATTCAAGGCCAAGCAGGTCAAGGATAGCCTCTACAAGATGGCGGGAATCACTGATATGGAAGTACCCCTGACCTTGGGGATGGACCACCCTGTCCAGTACCGCAACAAGGCCCAAGTCCCTGTCCGTCGTGTCAATGGTCAGGTAGAGACAGGGTTCTTTCGGAAGAACTCTCATGTTTTGATGCCGATCGAAGATTTCTACATCCAAGATCCCGTCATTGACCAAGTAATCTTGGCGCTTCGGGATTTGATTCGTCGTTTTGACCTCAAGCCTTATGATGAAAAGGAACAGTCTGGCCTGATTCGCAATCTCGTCGTCCGCCGTGGCCATCATTCTGGAGAAATTATGGTCATTTTGGTGACCACTCGTCCTAAGGTGTTCCGTGTGGACCAGTTGATCGAGCAGTTGATTAAGCAATTCCCAGAGATTGTGTCTGTTATGCAAACTATCAATGACCAGAATACCAATGCCATTTTTGGAAAAGAGTGGCGAGTTCTCTATGGTCAAGACTATATTACCGATCAAATGTTGGGCAATAGCTTCCAAATCTCTGGACCAGCCTTTTACCAGGTCAATACAGAAATGGCAGAGAAGCTCTATCAAACAGCCATTGACTTTGCGGAGTTAAAAGCAGAGGATGTCGTGATCGATGCCTACTCTGGAATTGGGACCATTGGTTTATCCGTCGCTAAGCATGTCAAGGAAGTTTATGGTGTCGAAGTCATCCCAGAAGCAGTAGAGAATAGCCAGAAGAATGCTAGTCTAAATGGCATCACCAATGCCCACTATGTCTGTGACACAGCTGAAAATGCCCTGAAGAATTGGCTCAAGGAAGGCATCCAACCAACTGCCATCCTGGTCGACCCACCACGCAAGGGCTTGACCGAAAGCTTTATCAAAGCAAGCGCCCAAACAGGCGCTGACCGCATCACCTATATCTCCTGTAACGTCGCAACCATGGCGCGTGATATCAAACTCTATCAAGAGTTGGGATACGAATTGAAGAAAGTGCAACCGGTGGATTTGTTTCCGCAAACGCATCATGTTGAGTGTGTATCTTTGCTCGTAAAAGCCTAGAAAGCTTGGTATGAATCAATAATGAAAAGCCTTGATTGTGAACTGCACCCCAAAAGTTAGACAGAAAAAATCTAACTTTTGGGGTGTTTTTA
>CABREZ010000087.1 GCA_902470035.1 uncultured Streptococcus sp.
CTGATGAAATCAGCGTAGTAGAGCCCACTCAACCACTGCGTCTTGCTCGACAATCCAAAAACAATTAAGAGGCTAGGACTTTTGTCCCAGCCTCTTTTTGTGTTCATGGAGTAAAGTATCAACAATCTTTCTAGCTTTACTTCACTAAGGTTACAAAGCTGACTAGAATACAGGTTACTGCAAAAATCCATGTCCAGTAACGATTAGGAATGAACATGAAGGAAGATCGATCGCGAAAAGCTATGCGTTGCCCGGTTTCCTCATCAATCATATACCGAACTTGATCGGAAACAAATTTCTTTGTCAGTAAATAATTGATACCAGCTGAAAAGATCCCCATCATACATCCAAGTATGATACTATCTGTTCTATTGGTCACATTAAGATGAAGAGCCATAAAAATAATATTGGTTAGGGTCCCACCAAGTATAAAAGCAAGGGGAACGAGCAAGCCTTTACCACGCCAAACAATAATTAAATAATCTCCTTATTTCCTATCTTAATCAAAATACAGCAAGTCTTTGCTGGTTTCGGTAAAGAGGCCAAAGCCATCTTTTGTCACATAGCCACAGTCTTCAATTCGAACTCCGACTTTTCCAGGGATGTAGATCCCCGGTTCGACTGAGAAGCACATTCCTTCTTCGATGACCATGTCATTTCCTTCCATGATAGAAGGGAATTCATGCACATCCATCCCAATGCCGTGTCCAAGGCGGTGGTTGAAGTACTCACCGTAACCAGCTTTTTCGATGACGCTACGGGCAGCACGGTCTACTTCATGCGCTGTTACACCTGGCTTAATCATATCTAAAGCAGCCTGTTGAGCTTCTAAGGTTAAGTGGTAGATTTCTTTTTTGAAGTCATCTGGTTTTCCAACCGCAACGGTACGAGTCATATCTGAAGCATAGCCATTCACCATACAGCCCAAGTCGAAGAGAAGAAGTGCATCCTTTTCAATTTTGTTGCTTCCTGGGATGCCGTGAGGATTGGCAGCATTGTTACCAGTCAAGACCATAGTTTCAAAGCTCATTTCGTAGCCCAAGCGTTTGATGCCAAAGTCGATTTCTGCGACGATATCAGTCTCGGTTTTATCCAGAGAGATGGCGTCAAATCCCATATTGACAGCCTTATCTGCATATTGACCTGCAACCAACATTTTTTGAATTTCGTCAGCAGATTTGATCAAGCGCATGCGGTTAATCCGAGGGCTGAGATTGGTAAATGTTGCTTGTTCAAAGACTGAACGAAGTCCATGGTACTTGGTCAAAATCAAATTATCAAATTCCAAAGCGACTTTTTTGGCTTCTGGGTTAGCGCTAGCCCCTTTGATTTTTTCCCAAGGGTTTTCAGAATCCACATAGCCAACCACTTGGAAATCCACAACTGCTGTCGCCCGTTCTACCTCAAGAGCAGGGACAAAAAGAAGCGGTTCATGGTCTGGATAGACAAACAGGAAGAGTTGACGCTCGTGAGGATCGCTATAGAATCCAGTTAAGTAGTTGATAGTGACAGGGTCAGAAACAACTGCAATATCAGTTTTTTCGGTTTCAAGAAATGCTACAATTTGATCTAATTTAGACATAAGCTACCTTCTTTCTATTGATAATATTTTGTCAAATTTTTCCTAAAAAATCAAGAGTTTGCAAAAAGATGTTAAAATGCTTGAAAGTGTTTACAAGAAGTGATAGAATAGTTGTTATAGAAGACTGAAAACGAAATTTTCAATAAAGAAAGGAAGTATTATGAATACAGACGATACTGTAACCATTTACGACGTTGCCCGAGAGGCGGGTGTCTCAATGGCGACTGTTAGCCGTGTCGTGAATGGAAATAAGAACGTTAAGGAAAATACTCGTAAAAAAGTATTGGAAGTCATTGAACGTTTGGACTATCGTCCGAATGCAGTAGCTCGTGGACTTGCGAGTAAGAAAACCACAACGGTAGGTGTTGTAATTCCGAATATTACCAATAGTTACTTCTCTACTTTAGCTAAAGGAATTGATGATATCGCAGAAATGTATAAGTACAATATCGTCCTTGCTAATAGTGATGAAGATGATGATAAAGAAGTTTCTGTTGTCAATACTCTTTTCTCAAAACAGGTCGATGGGATTATATTCATGGGCTACCACTTGACAGAAAAGATTCGTTCAGAATTCTCTCGTTCTCGAACACCAGTTGTTCTCGCAGGGACAGTCGATGTCGAACATCAATTGCCAAGTGTCAATATCGATTACAAGCAAGCGACTGTAGATGCGGTTACATTATTGGCTAAACGAAATAAAAAGATTGCTTTTGTAAGTGGACCATTAGTGGATGATATCAATGGAAAGATTCGCTTGGCTGGCTACAAAGATGCTTTAAAAGCAAAAAAATTGTCTTATAGTGAAGGCTTGGTCTTTGAGTCTAAATACCGCTATGAAGAAGGCTATAACTTAGCTGAACGCATCATTGCATCCAAAGCGACAGCAGCCTTTGTGACTGGGGATGAATTGGCAGCAGGTTTGCTCAATGGTCTAGCTGATCAAGGTGTGAAAGTACCGGAAGATTTTGAGTTGATTACCAGTGATGATTCGCAAATTACACGTTACACTCGTCCAAACCTTTCAACTGTTGGGCAACCACTATATGACTTGGGAGCTATCAGTATGCGGATGTTGACAAAAATTATGCATAAAGAAGAATTGGAAGAAAGAGAAGTTCTTCTTGCCCATACCATCAATCATCGTGGGACTACTAAGAAGTAAAAATCAGAGGCTGGGACAAAAGTCCTAGCCTCTCAATTGTCTTTGGATTATCGAGCAAGACGCAGTGGTTGAGTGGGCTCTACTACGCTGATTTCATCAGCTTTTACAGCCCTACTCAACTGTGCGGAGGTGGGACTACGAAGAAGTAAAAAACAAAGGAAGCCAAGGCTTCCTTTTTTCTTGTCTCTGTAGGAATCTCCGGTAAAACTTGAAGGGGTCTGCTAAATCAGGTATAATAGAGGGTATGAAAGTTTTATTGTATCTTGAAGGAAAATCCGTTTTACAAAAATCAGGGATTGGTCGTGCCCTCCAACACCAGATGCATGCCTTGGATTTGGCTGGAATCCCCTATACTACGGATATTTTAGGAGATTACGATGTGGTCCATATTAATACCTATGGTCCTCGGAGTTTGTTGCTATTACATGCTGCCAAACGACGGGGGAAAAAGGTCATTATGCATGGACATTCCACACGGGAAGATTTCCAAAATTCATTTATCGGCTCCAATTTCTTTGCTCCCTTATTTGGCAAATACTTGGCTCATATGTATAAAAAAGCCGATTTTATTATCACCCCTTCAGAGTATTCTAAGCAGCTGATTCAGTCCTATGGGGTCAAGACTCCAATTGTCGCTGTTTCCAATGGGATTGATTTGTCAAAATATAAAAAAGATCCCAAAAAAGAAGAGGTTTTTCGGAAGCACTTTAATATTCAAGAAGGAGAGAAAGTCGTTCTATGTGCGGGTCTCTACTTTAGACGAAAAGGGATTGAAGACTTTGTAGAGGTGGCTCGTCGGATGCCAGATGTCCGCTTTATTTGGTTGGGATCGATTAATAAATGGTTGATCCCTCGGGCTATTCGTCGTCTGGTAGAGAAAGATCATCCCAGCAATGTGGAATTCCCTGGCTATTTCAAGGGAGCTGTATTCCAAGGGGCCATGACAGGTGCGGATGCCTTCTTCTTCCCGTCTTACGAGGAAACGGAAGGGATTGTTGTCCTAGAGGCCTTAGCGGGTCACCAGCATGTTGTTCTCCGGGATATTCCAGTTTATCATGGTTGGGTGGACCAAGAGTCAGCAGAATTGTGTCATTCAGTGGATGAGTTCGTGGACTCTCTTGAAAAAGTTTTGTCTGGTCAAGTGGACAAGCGCGATGCAGGGGATCGAGTCGCTCAAAGTCGCTCAATTGATCTGGTAGCCGATCAACTAGTGAAAGCCTACCAGCAAGTATTGGAGATGTAATATGCGTATTGGATTATTTACAGATACTTATTTTCCGCAGGTATCGGGGGTTGCGACCAGTATTCGAACCCTTAAAACAGAATTGGAGAAGTTGGGACATACTGTTTTTATCTTTACGACGACGGATAAGGATGTCAACCGCTATGAGGACTGGCAAATTATCCGCATTCCAAGTATTCCTTTCTTTGCTTTTAAGGATCGGCGGATTGCTTATCGCGGATTTACCAAGGCTTTGGCCATTGCCAAACAATACAAACTGGATATGATCCATACACAGACGGAGTTTTCTTTAGGACTACTCGGGGTTTGGATTGCTAAGGAGCTTCGGATTCCAGTGATTCATACCTATCATACCCAGTATGAAGATTATGTGCGTTATATTGCCAAGGGGATGGTTATCCGTCCAAGTATGGTTAAGTACATTGTTCGTGGTTATATGAATGACTTGGATGGGGTCATCTGCCCGAGTGAGATTGTCTATGATCTCTTGCTAAAATACAAGGTCAAGGCTGAAAAGCGGATTATTCCGACAGGAATTGAGCTGGCAAAATTTGAACGCCCTGAAATCACACAAGTGGAGACACAAGCCCTTCGTGAAAAATTAGGGATTCAAGAGGGTGAAATCATGCTCTTGAGCTTGTCTCGGGTTTCTTACGAGAAAAATATCCAAGCCGTTATTGCGGCCTTGCCTAAAGTGTTAGAAGAAAATGCGCATATTAAATTGATTGTGGCTGGAGATGGGCCTTATCTGGATGATTTAAAAAAACAAGCGGCCAAGCTTGGTGTATCAGATGCGGTGGTCTTCACAGGAATGATTCCACCAAACGAAACAGCTCTTTACTATAAAGCAGCGGATTTCTTTATTTCGGCTTCGACTAGTGAGACGCAAGGCTTGACCTATTTAGAGAGTATCGCTAGTGGGACACCCCTAATTGCTCAGAGTAATCCTTACTTAGATAATGTGATCAATGATCGGATGTTCGGAATCTTGTATGACCAGGAAGAAGATTTGGCAGCAGCTATTTTAGAAGCGACCTTAGCCACACCAGAAAAGGATGAGGCTAAGTGGGAGGAGAAGCTGTATGAAATTTCTTCTACAAACTTTGGGCGCAGGGTCTATGAGTTCTATCTGGATGCCATTATTTCGAAAGATTTTTACAATGAACGTCATCCTGAGGAAAGCCGTACCAAACGGGTAACCAAGTCTATTGTGAAAATTCCACAAAAGGTCATCGCTATGCCAGTAAATGGGTCTGTGAGAATCATGAAGGGTTCCTTTAAACAGGTGAAAAAGATACGGAACATTACCAAGTTATTGGATTAGAGTAAATCAAATCCGTAAGAGGTTCAAAAGAAGGACCTCTTACGGATGAGAGGCTATTTTCTCTTGCAAAAATTTTCAATCGTGCTATAATACTAGTCAGAGACATATCAAATCTAGGAAATCTGATAGAGAACGCGTGGGGCTGGAAATCGCGTAGAGGATAGATTTGGGACTACTCGGTAGACTTTTTATGCAAACATAAAACGGTGGCTACGTTAGAGCCAATCAGAGGTGTCCCTCT
>CABREZ010000088.1 GCA_902470035.1 uncultured Streptococcus sp.
CTGATGAAATCAGCGTAGTAGAGCCCACTCAACCACTGCGTCTTGCTCGACAATCTAAAAACAATTAAGAGGCTAGGACTTTTGTCCCAGACTCTTACTTGTTCTTCGTCGATTTAGAACTGGATCTCTTTTTACTATCTGACTTGGTTGCTAGTTTGACCTCGAAAATAGCACCTTTCGGCTTGTTATCTCGAACAGTAATGGTGCCATTAAAGGCTTCTACGATTTGCTTGGCTAAGGATAGTCCTAAACCAAAACCACCCTTTTGACGCGTCCGCGCCTTATCCACTCGGTAGAATCGATCAAATATCCGCTTTTTATCTTCGTCTGCAATCCCTGGTCCATTATCCTCTACCCGAAGATAGAGATAGCGATCCTTGAATTGGGCGACAAACCGTATCTTTCCTTCTTCCTCTGTGTATTTGAGGGCATTGTCATACAAAATGGTCATCAGCTGTTTCAGGAGGACCTTGTCAGACACCAGACTCCTTTCGACATGATTCTCATACTCGAAGATTTTATCATTTTCCTCGGCAATGATTTCGTAATTGGCAAAGGTTTGGTCGAAAAAAGAGGGAGGGATTTCACAAAACTCAGGTTTAATCCCATCATCTCGACGGGCTAAGTTTAAGAGATTGGTCGTCAGTAAGCGCATATTGCGAACCTCATCCAAAGAGGAGGCGATATTCTCACTGGATTCCATAATTGTTGCCTCTGGCTTTCGGAACAGGGTTTCCAAACGATTTTGCAAAACGGCTAAAGGTGTCCGCAATTCATGAGAAGCATTTTCGACAAAAGCCTTCTGCCGATTCATGCTCTCTAAGAGAGGTTTCACACTCATTTTAGCCAGGAAGATACTTGCAAAGAGGGAAATGCCCCAAAAGCAAATCATGACCAAGGCGATTTGGCTCTCGTGTTTTTCACTAGTCTGCTCCAACTGGCTGATATTGGTCATGATCACGGCGTATTTCACCCCATCAATATAATCATCAGGATCAATATCCACCAAATAAGCCCGATAGCTTTCCTTCTGCTTATAATGGTTGGTGATTTGAATCTGCTTGATCTTGTTTAAATAGCTGCGACTAAAGGTCACTGTTTTTAGATCCAGAAAACCATTATCCGTCGTCACATTTTCAAAATTATCATTCAAGAGGATGGCTGTACTATTGGAAGTGACCGATGGTCTAGGACCATCCTCGGGATCAGGTTCATCATCTTCTAGTCGGTCATCATCTGGTTCGTCTCTTCCCATCCCATTTCCGGTACGATTGGCCAAGCTAATGATGGAATAACGATCTTTACTCAGCATCTTTAAATTTTCATCAACCGTTGTATAGAGACTTGACCGCATCACTTGAATAATAATCAAGGTCATGGTTGAGAAAATCAAGGTAAAGAGTCCGAAATAGCGGATGAAATAAGAAAAGTCATCCGCATTAACAGTTTTTTTAATTTTATTGAGCATCTTTCAGAATGTACCCCACGCTACGCAATGTTTGGAGATTTTTTGCAAAGTCTGTTCCTTTTAACTTCTTACGAATCTTAGAAACATACACTTCAACAACCGAAATGGTCGTATCGCTATCAAATCCCCAAAGTCGATCAAAGATTTGTGTTTTGGGCAGGATAACATTTTGATTTTGAAGGAAATAGACCAAAAGGTCAAATTCTTTCCCTAATAGCTCCACTTCTTTCCCTTCAACAAGCGTAGAGTTTGTCGATAGATTAACGGTTACATTTCCATAAGAAAGGGTATTTTCATTGACCTTACCAGAGCGCTTCAGCAATGCTTGGATCCGCATTTTGAGCTCTTCTAGGTAGAATGGCTTGGTCAGATAGTCATCTGCCCCTAACTCAAACCCATGGCCCTTATCGTCCAAGCTCTCTTTGGCTGTCATAATCAATACTGGAGTGGAGACACCCTTATCTCTCAATTCTTTCAGAACTTGGAAACCATCTTTTTCAGGAAGCATGAGGTCAAGCAAAATGAGGTCGTAGATCCCACTTTCAGCCTCATAAAGGCCTTCGTCTCCATCAAAGACTTGCATGACATCTGCAAAGTCATCTAAAAAATCAAATACTGAATTAGACAAACCGAGGTCGTCTTCGACTAATAGAATCTTAATCATGTGTACTTTCTCCTTCTCATTCTTCCATACAGGGATGACGAGTATTTTCTACTCTATTATAACATGACAAGGCCTTATTCAGTAGCATTCAGATAGCGATTTCAACTTTTTTCTTAGCCTGCTGTCCCTGTCTCATCCTTTGATGAATTGTTTGTATTACTAGACGATTTTTTCGAAGAGGATTTCTTGGAGGACTTTTTACTCGATTTACCATTTTGTTGCTTGTCTTGTTGACCTTGAGGCCCTCCATCTTGTGGTGGTTGGCCATTCCTATTCCCTTGTCCTGGTCCACCGTTTTGGCCATCTTGAGGAGGCATACCGCCTGGTCCACCACCAAATCCATCTTGTCCTTGCCCCCCTTGTGGGCCCTCTCCTTTTGGTGGTTGGCCATTCATTTGTCCTTGTCCTGGTCCATCATTTTGTCCATCAAAACCTTGTGAGTTAGAAGATCCATTTTGTTCTTGATGATTCCCATGGCCATTTTGTCCTTGAGAATTTTGGGCAGGCTGGTTGCTATTTTGTGTAGCTACCGCTGCTTGCTGACGTTGGGGAGTCGTATTGGCTGTCGCCAACATTCCCAAGCCAAATCCACCAGTCATCCCAACGATGAGTCCTCCTGTTGCTGCGGCAGTTGCCCACCACTTAGGACTTTTCTTAACGACAATCATTTTTTCAGTTCTTTCTTGCTTTTGTTCATTCGAAGCTTGCATTCTTTCAATTCCTTAAATTATTTATTTAAACAAGGCCTTTGTTTAGATAGGGATAGTTTACCGATTCTTCCTTAATCGTGACTAAATTTTTTCTTAAAAATTCCTAAAATGAGGATGGAGACAATTGTCACAGCTGAATAGGGGACTTGACAGGCTTGCCCTCTTTTTTGTAGAATAGTTACCATAAAAACAAAGAGAGGTTTACTGTTTTGAAAAAAATAGAATCAATGACATTAATTGCCCTTGGAGCAGCACTGATTGCTGTCTTATCTCCATTTCAAATCCCCCTCGGCCCCATTCCAATCACGCTTCAAACTTTAGCAATCGGCTTGATTGCTAGCATCTATCGCCCTACAGAAGCCACTCTTTCTGTTCTCATTTACCTCCTCTTAGGTGCTATTGGCCTTCCCGTCTTTTCAGGTGGTCACGGAGGCATTAGCTCCTTCTATGGTCCCACTGCCGGATTCCTTTTCTTCTTCCCTCTTCGAGCTTTGGTGACTTCTATCTTTGCTGGCCAAAAAGGACAACCCATTCGCATCTTCCTTGCTAACGCTTTAGGAGAAGTCGTTCTCTTTATTGGGGGGGCCTTAGGTTTTATGCTCATAACCCACAAGAGTTTGGATCTCACCGTAAAACTGGTCGTCCTACCTTTTGTATTACCAGATTTGATTAAGATGACTTTGACAACGATTTTCGCAGTTATTCTCTATCGCAATCTCAAACATCTCCCATATTTCAAAAAAGCAAAATAAAAACTCTTAGAGAGGCCTGCAAATCTGCAGCTTCCTCTCTAGGAGCTTTTTTCTTTATTTTGTAGCTAGAAGCGCTGCTTCAACAGCTGCTTTCTCCCGCTCGATAAGATCAATTCGAGCCGCGATTTCTTTAATTCCCATCTTGATATTACGGCTGATCGCCATATCATCCAATTGAGGCTCAAAGAAGGCCTTGTATTCATTCAACCGTTCATGGGTCTTGAAACAGTTAGCTGGGTAGATGACAAACTTATCAAAGCTCATGTCACCACCGAGTGCTTTCTTGATCCACTCCCAGTTTTCACGCGCCCAAGTCCAAGTTCTACCTTGGGTAAAGTCATCATGCAAGAAGTTGTAGTACCAGCTCATAGCCAAGTCCTGAGGTTTCACCACATCCTTGTTCTTCCACTCTTTCAATAGAGCTTCCAAAGTTTCCTCATCCTTGGTATAAGAAAGTGCAGCCGCCAACTGGCGTTTAAAGTTTCCATCAACTGTCTTCACATAGGTATCCAGGTATTGTTGGCTAAGCTCCTTGGTTTCATGGTGCTTGATTTGGTTGACCAAGATTTGCAAGCGAATGGCAGCTGGAAGTTTTTCCAAATCATCTGCGTGTGCTTCAAAGATAGCGCTCGCTTGAGCTTTTGCAGCTTCATCATTGGCCTTGATCATATTAGCAATCATTAGCTGACGAACTTTTTCATCTTCTTCTGTTTCTCCAGGCTTCGCTTCTAGACCTAAGCGTTCAAAGTTGTAACGGTTCAAGCGTTTCAACAACTCATGGAAGGCCGCTTCTGTTTCAGTTCCTTCATCCACAAAGAGACTGATTCCAGCTAAGACGCTCGAAACAGCTGAAACAACCAAGTAGGAACTTTCTTCTGTCAAGTGTTCAATCACTGGCAAGAGGCTTGCATAAGAAATTTGACCACTTTCCGCTAAGAGACGGCGTTCTTGTACCACTTGTAGTTTCGAAGTGCTATCCAAGCTAGCAAGTTCAGCAAGGATGTCTTCCAACAATTCCCCACGGTAGTCACTGATATAGTGAGCTGTATTTTCTGTATTGAAGCGAAGAGCACCGCTGTTAGCTGCTTTCAAGGCACTGTAGTTTGGAATCTCTAAGACTTCTGTATCCAAGGTATCTGGAATACCTGTCCAGTTGCTATTCAATGGAACAACCCACTTACGGCCTTTTTCTTCTCTTTCTCCGATGAAGAACTGCTCTTGACGGATGATCAAGGTATCGTTCTCTACAACAGCTGAGACAACAGGGTATCCTGGTTGCTCCAACCAAGAATCCATAAAGGCTGCCACATCACGACCTGAAGCTTGCCCAAGAGCATCCCAAAGGTCACGACCAATGGTATTGCCGTATTGGTGTTTTTCAAAGTAAATCTTCAACCCTTTACGGAAGGCGTCATCGCCTAACCAACGGCGAAGCATGTGCATGAGACGGCTCCCCTTAGCGTAAACGATTGCTGGGTCAAAGAGGGTGTTAATCTCGTCAGGGTGTTTGACTTCCACATGGACGGATTGAACGCCATCTGTAGCATCGCGTTTCAAGGCAGCAGGCACACCAGTTGTTTGGAAGTCTTCAAAGATATTCCAGCTTGGTTCGATGGCATCCAAGCTGACATATTCCATCATATTGGCGAAGCTTTCATTCAACCAGAGGTCATCCCACCATTTCATGGTCACGAGGTTTCCGAACCATTGGTGAGCCAATTCGTGAGCCACCACCAAGGCTACTGTTTGACGGCTTTGGGCAGTCGAATTCTCATCAACAAGAAGGTAGACTTCACGGTAGGTTACCAAGCCCCAGTTTTCCATCGCTCCTGAAGAGAAGTCTGGAAGGGCGATATGAAGAGATTGAGGGATTGGATACTTCAC
>CABREZ010000089.1 GCA_902470035.1 uncultured Streptococcus sp.
GGAACCATCATGTGTATGTTTTATTTTTACTACCAACAGAAAATCAGTGACCTAGTCAGTTGGCAAGTTTCGCTCATCATGTTGATTGGTAGTGGATTCAATCTCCTAGCGGTTTATCTGGCTAGTCAAATTGGGAAGAAATGGAATAGCAACCAAGTCTTTCCAATTCTGGTTGCACTGACAGGTTTGGCCTTGCTTTTGGTAGTCTTGAAGACTCCATTCGCTTATCTAAGTGTCTATCTCTTGACCAATGCCCTTTATGCAGTCTATCAACCCATTTACTACAATGATTTACAAGCTTATTTGCCTTCTAGTGTACGAGCAACCATGCTGAGTATCAATTCGATGATGTTTAGTTTGTCTATGATTGTGATCTTCCCACTGACTGGTTGGTTGATTGATACTTGTGGATTTGTAGCTGTCTTCCTTTTATTAGGCCTTGTGACCCTCCTATCTTTCCCTCTCTTACAGATTGGGTTAGAAAAAATGGGCAAGATCTTAAATAAGGGGATAAAGATGGAATAACATTCCTGACGTACATTGGGTCGTTTTTCAACTCTCTCTGCTTTGCAGGGAGAGTTTTTCTCTCTTTCAAAATTGTGGTAGAATAAGTACATCCATTAGAAAGAGAAACTAGTAGCATGAAAGACCTATTGAAATACTTCAGGAATTATAAAAAAGAAACCATACTGGGACCGTTTTTCAAGTTGTTAGAAGCAAGCTTTGAATTACTGGTTCCACTTTTAATTGCCCAGCTTGTCGATCAGCTGATCCCCCGTCAGGACCAAGGTGGAATGCTTGGGGTGGTTGGTCTCTTATTTGTTTTTGCTACTTTTGGCGTTCTTGTAGCGATCACGGCCCAATATTATTCATCAAAAGCAGCCGTTGGTTTTACGAAGGAATTGGCTAATGATTTGTATGAGAAAATTCTCAGCTTGTCTAAGGAGCAGAGGGATCGCCTAACCAGCTCAAGTCTCGTGACGCGACTAACCAGTGATACCTATCAAATTCAAACAGGAATTAATCTATTTTTACGTCTGTTCCTCCGAGCGCCTATTGTCGTGTTTGGATCTATCTTTATGGCCTTTACCATTAGCCCACATCTGACTCTGTGGTTTATTGGTATGGTTTCTCTCTTGACCTTAATCATTGTCGTCATGTCTCGTCTGGTCAATCCCCTTTATGCACGCATCAGGAAGATAACGGACCGAATGGTTACCATCACGCGTCAGCAGTTACAAGGAATGAGAGTTATCCGCGCTTTTAGGCAGGCAGTTCATGAAGAAGCAGAGTTTAATGAGGTCAATCAAGACTATACCAAATGGCAATTAGTAGTATCCAAATGGTCTAGTTTGATTAGTCCTCTAACCTTCTTAGTCGTCAATGGAACCTTGATTTTTATTATTTGGCAGGGACAAGCCTCCATTCAAATGGGAACGCTCAGTCAAGGAATGTTGGTCGCCTTGGTCAATTACCTGCTTAAAATCTTAACAGAATTATTGAAGTTAGCCATGTTGGTGACCTCACTCAACCAAAGCTATATTGCTGCTGGTCGGATAGTCCAGGTATTTGATGAGAAAAGTGAAGAGCTGGATCAAGAGTTGGATGAGGTATCTGTTTCTGACCCTCAACTGGCCCTCCAGATCCAAGATCTTGTCTTTACCTATCCTTTAGCTGCAAAACCATCCTTAGAAGGTATTGATTTATCATTAAAGAAGGGACAAACCTTGGGAATTATTGGAGGGACAGGATCTGGGAAATCCACCCTGGTTCAATTGTTAGGTTATCTTTATGAACCAAGTCAGGGAAATCTAACCATTTTTAAAGATGGACAGAGTCCAAATACCCTTGGTCAGTGGCGTGACTGGGTAGCAGTAGTTCCTCAAAAAGCAGAACTCTTTAAAGGAAGTATTCGTTCCAATCTAACGCTGGGTTTAAATGAGGAACCGAAGGAAGAGCAGTTGTGGTGGGCCTTGGAAGTTGCGCAAGCAGCTGATTTCGTTCGTGAGAAAGAGGGAGGACTAGAGGCTCCCGTAGAAGCCTTTGGGCGTAATTTTTCCGGTGGTCAACGGCAACGTCTGACCATCGCTCGGGCTGTCCTTCGCCAAGCTCCATTTTTGGTGTTGGATGATTCTACATCTGCCTTGGACTATTTGACAGAAGCACGACTCTTACAGGCTCTAAAAGAGGAGTTGACGGAGACAAGCCTCATCCTCATCTCGCAGCGGACCAATAGTCTGCGAAATGCTGATCAGATTCTCGTCTTAGATAAAGGTCGTCAAGTCGGCCTAGGAAGTCATGAGGACTTGGTGGCAACGAATCCTTTATACCAAGAGATTCATTTCTCCCAACAGAAGAGAGAGGAGGGGGCAGAATGAAACAGAAGACTTATTTACGGCGCTTGCTTGCTGATATAGGCAAACAGCCCATCTGGCTCATCTTAGCCAGTCTAGGAACCATCTTACAAGTCTTGTTAACCGTCTATATCCCTATCCTGATCGGGCGGGCAATAGACTTAGTGGTGCTTCCTGATGTAGCACACCTCATACTCCCACTTATCCTACAAATGGGTCTTGTGATCCTCTTTGCAACCTTGATTCAATGGGTGAATCCTTTAATCTACAATCAGATGATCTATCGCTACAGTAAGGACTTGAGGGAGAAGGTCATCCAGAAAGTGCATGTCCTTCCTTTATCTTACCTGGATCGTCAAGGTACTGGGGATTTGGTCAGTCGCTTGACTACTGATGTTGAACAACTGAATAATGGTTTATTCATGGTCTTCAGTCAGTTCTTTGTTGGTCTTCTAACGATCCTAGTGACCATCGCGAGTATGGCCCGATTGGATTGGATGATGATGGGGATGGTCTTGATCCTGACTCCTTTATCTCTCTTTATCGCTCGTTTTATTGCCAAGCGGTCTTACCATCTCTTCCGGATGCAGACCCAGGCGCGTGGTACTCAGACGCAGATGATTGAAGAATCTCTCAGTCAAGAAAGCTTACTCCAAGCTTTTAATGCACAGGATCATTTTAAAGACAAGTTTATTGAGATCAACGGCGACTATGCTGGTTATTCTCAAGAGGCGATTTTTTATTCCTCTACCGTTAATCCAGCGACGCGCTTTGTCAATGCCCTGATCTATGCCTTGGTGACAGGATTTGGAGCCTTCCGAATCCTATCGGCTACTGGCTTTACTGTTGGCCAGTTGGTGACCTTCCTCAACTATGTCAATCAGTATACCAAACCCTTCAATGACATCTCCTCTGTACTTGCTGAACTGCAGAGCGCCTTGGCTTGTGCAGAGCGTCTTTATAGTATCCTAGACCAAGAGGAAGTGAAAGAAAGTGGCAAGAGAGACTTGCAAGAAGAGGCTGTCGAAGGGTCTGTCCAATTTGATCATGTCAGCTTTGGTTATCGCCCTGATCAGACCCTCATAAAGGATCTTTCCATTTCCATCCCGCCGGCTAGTAAGGTAGCCATTGTTGGTCCAACTGGAGCTGGTAAATCTACACTGATTAACCTTCTCATGCGCTTCTATAACGTGGATCAGGGGCAGTTGTGCTTAGATCATGAAGCTGTAGATAGCTATAGTCTAGCAAGCTACTGCAAGCAGTTTGGAATGGTTCTACAAGAGACTTGGCTCAAAGTTGGAACGGTTCATGAGAATATCGCCTTTGGTCGACCAGATGCTAGTCGGGAAGAAGTGGTCCAAGCAGCAAAAGCTGCCAATGCTGATTTCTTCATCCAACAGCTACCAGATGGCTATGATTCTTATTTAGCAGATGCGGGTGACTCCCTCTCTCAAGGACAAAGACAGTTACTAACCATTGCTCGGGTCTTTCTTGCAGTGCCTAAGATTCTGATTCTAGATGAGGCGACCTCTTCCATTGATACACGGACAGAGTTGCTCATTCAGGATGCCTTTAATAAGTTAATGGTGGGTCGGACGAGCTTTGTAATTGCCCATCGCCTGTCTACAATTGAAAATGCGGATCTCATCCTAGTCATGGTAGATGGAAATATCGTTGAACATGGGAATCATACAGAGTTGATGGCACGAAAAGGTGTTTATTACAAAATGCAAACTGCCCAACTTTCTAGTAATTAAGACAGAAAAAGACTGGATTTTTGTCCAGTCTTTTGTATTTAATCCTGCTGATCTTTTAAAAGATAGAGAAGAGAGAAGGCGAGGAGAGCCATAGCAATGCCTAATACAGTGAAAATAAAAGCATTGCTATCGGAGATGAATCCGATGGTACTAAGAGCAAAAGGTGTAATGGCTGCTCCAAAGCTACAACCTAAAACTGCAACAGAAGTAACTTGATTCAAGCGTTTAGCAGGGATCTTCTCTGAAATAATCTGAAAGACCATTGTGAGGGATGTACTATAGGTATAACCTGAGAAGAGAGCAGAAATTCCAAGTAAAGGAATGCTAGGAGAAAGAGCTATCGCAATTAACGAAAGACCAAAAGCAATACCCGCAAATGTAATGAGTTTACTCTTAAAGGCATGGACAAGTCCAGAGAATGTGAGACCTGCGAGGATACCAATTAGTTGCATACCGCTTAGGATGAGACTAGCTGAGTTGTATGATTCTTTAAAGGTATAAGCAACAATACTTGGTATGCGAAGAGTAACACCGACATTACATAAGACAATCATTGCGGCTACAAGAGCTAAGATAATGGTTAATTTCCACTCTTCTTTTTTTAGTGGCTCTTTATGGTTAGCAGAAGCATGATGTTCTTCTTCGTGTTTTTCATAAGGAACGAAGGTTAAGAAAAGGAAGAGAACAATTAAACCTGCTCCGTATGCTAAGAAGCTTGCCGTCCAACCAAATTGTAATAGAAAACCAACTAATAAGGTGACTAATGCAGTTCCGACAACTTCAGCAGAACCACGAAATCCTAGTGTTTGGACTCTTTCACGACCATGGTAGCGCTCGCTAATGATGGAGATTGCTTTTGCATTGATCAAACCGACTCCCATCCCAAAAATGAAACGTGAAAGAAAAAGAATTGGATAAGCTTGGTTGATAAAGGGAATCATTCCAAAAAAGGAAAGAATCAAGAGGCCGGTAATAATCATCTTCCTTTCATCTAAAAACTTCTCGATAAGAGTATTTAAAAATAAGGTGACCATGATACCAGCAGATGGTAGAGATACCAAGAGTTCAATCTGGCCTTTAGGTAAACCCTTATAATAATTAAACATGGAAGGAAGTGCGCTTGAGATAGAGAAAGAAGTTGTTAGTACCAGAGATAAAGAAAGGATACTAACTTTTTCTAATAATTTTTTCATATTTACCTACATTCTTTTATTACGTCTTTTGACACTCTACTATGGTATAGTTTTTTGCTTCATTTAGCAAGTTATTTAAATGAAATTTCTTAATATTTTTCATATTTGGAAGCAGAAAAAGAGAGTGGGACAGAAATCGGTAATTCGTTAGAATTCGATTTCGTCGTTCCACC
>CABREZ010000090.1 GCA_902470035.1 uncultured Streptococcus sp.
AAACTAAAGTTCTTGACGTTGACGGTAAACAATTGGTTAAAGTTGTTTCATGGTATGACAACGAAATGTCTTACACTGCACAACTTGTTCGTACTCTTGAATACTTCGCAAAAATTGCTAAATAATTCATCTGTATGATGAGAGGAGGGTAACCTCCTCTTTTTTGTACATTTTTTAGTTCCTCCTCACCTTATTATAGGATTTGCTAAAATGGATTGACAGTGTTAACTGGATTCGGTATCCTATTCTTGATTGGAGATTTCTAATACAAAGAAATGAAAGCGATTACAAGTCGTAGAGGAAGGAGCCAATGGAAATCGCTCAAGAAAAAGAAAAAATCCATTTGAGGAGGTCAAGATGAAAGGTCATCAATTTGAAAAACAACAACGTTTTAGTATCCGAAAGTTTAGTGTGGGAGTTTGTTCTGCATTGATTGGATTGGCATTTTTAGGAACGGGGGCAGTCTCAGCAGATGAGACGCATGCTACTAATGAACAACCCTTAGAAGCTTCCACAGCAAATACGGAAGATGTCAATCATTTGATTAGAGAAGCTGGCGTCTACACTGCAGATGCTGCCTTACCAACGATAGAAACAGCAAAACCAGTTGAGGAGGCAACTCCAGCTACGACAGAGGCTGGTCCTGCTAGCACAGAAGCTAGCCCGACGACGACAGATACTCCAGCCGTTTCAGCGACGGAACAACCAAAAGTAGCTGCAGAAAAAGTGGAAGATTTACCAACCAATGAAGAAAAACAATTAAGACCAAAAGAGGTCAAATTTGATACTTGGGATGATTTGTTGAAATGGGAACCTGGTAAACGAGTAGATGATGATTTGAACCGAGCAAGTGTTCCCCTTGCTAGCCGTTTTCAAGGGAAGCAAATCAACGAGCAAGCCAACCCAGAAGCAAAGATCCAAGCCCTTTCTAACATGAACTCAAAGGCTAAGGATCATGCTTCAGTCGGTGGGGAAGAGTTTAAGGCCTATGCTTTTGACTACTGGCAATATTTGGATTCTATGGTCTTTTGGGAAGGACTTGTCCCTTCGGCAGACGTGATTGATGCGGCCCACCGAAATGGGGTTCCCATCTACGGTACACTCTTTTACAACTGGTCTAGTAGCATCAAGGATCAAGAGCGCTTTGCAGAAACCTTGAAGGAAGATAGTGAAGGTTCTAAAACATTCCCGATTGCTCGGAAATTGGTTGATCTAGCCAAGTACTATGGTTTCGATGGCTACTTTATAAACCAAGAAACAACAGGGAACTTAGTAGAGCCTTTGGGGCCAAAATTAAGAGATTTCCTTCTTTATACCAAGGAGTATGCGAAGAGCGTTAACTATCCGATAAAGTACTCTTGGTATGATGCCATGACCTATGAATATGGTCGCTACCATGAAAATGCACTGGGTGAATACAACTACAATTTCATGCAGCCTGAAAATGGCGAAAATCCAGTTGATACCTTCTTTGCCAACTTTAACTGGGGCAAATCAGAAGTCGATTATTCGATTAGTACGGCTAAATGGATTCAACGTAATCCTTATGATGTTTTAGCGGGACTGGAACTTCAAAAAGGAGGTTCTTATAAGACCAATGTCGACTGGAATGCCATTTTAGATGAACATGGCAAATTGCGCCTTTCTCTTGGTCTTTATGCACCTGATACCATTACGGGTCTAGGAAAGACGGGAGAAGGTTACCATACCCATGAAGATTTATTCTGGACTGGATTCCAAGGAGATCCAACCAAAGGAAAACCAGCAGACCAGTCTTGGTACGGGATGTCCAATCTAGTAGTGGATAAAACGCCAATTACAAGTGCTGATTTCAATACGTCCTTTAATACAGGCCACGGCAAACATTGGTTTGTGGATGGCAAGATTTCTAAAGAAGGGGAGTGGAACTATCGTTCTGTTTCTGGCTACCTTCCAACATGGCGTTGGTGGGTAGAACATAGTGAAGATAGTACGCCATTGAAAGGGCGTTATGATTTTGATCAAGCCTACAATGGAGGGAACTCTCTAGCCTTTGAAGGCGATCTGAAAGCCAATAGCAATCAAAATGTCATGCTCTATTCGACCAAGATCCCCGTGACAGAAACGACCAAGTTGAGCGTCTCTCACAAGGGTGGGGTCGGTGCAGCTGCTTGGATAGCTGTTGCTACAAAAGAAGACTACTCCGAATATGTATGGAAAGAATTGACGCCAAGCGCAGATTGGTCAACTCAAACCTTCGATTTGGGAGACCTGGCTGGCAAGACCATTTATGCTGTGAAGATGTTCTTTGACCATGATACGGATGTTAAAGACTACAAATTTAATCTAGGCCAATTGTCGATTACGTCGAACCAAGAGAAACCAGCGACTCCAGCAGAAGTATCCGTTCGTGCAAAACGTCTACAAAATGCGCAAGAAGCAGAAGCAGTCCTTAATTTTAAAGGGGTAGCGGATGCGGACTATTATGAAGTCTATGAAAAAGATGGCGATAACTGGCGTCTCTTAACAGGGTCTTCTGCGACAACCGTCTATCTACCAAAAGTTAGTCGTTCAGCAAGTGCTGAAGGAACGACTCAGGACCTCAAGGTCGTTGCAGTTGGGAAGAATGGCCAACGTTCAGATGCAGGGACTGTGGCCTTTGATTGGGGGATGACCGTGTCAGATACCAGTCTTCCAAAAGCCCTAGCACCAAACGTGGTCATTGGAGCCAAAGTCATTGGTTCGAGCTTCCCAGATGCGGATGGTAGTGAAGGCGTCGAAGGTATGTTAAATGGTACCATTACCAGTCTTTCAGATAAATGGTCTTCTGCTCAATTGAGTGGAACCGTCGATATCCGATTGACACAACCTCGGACCATTGTTCGTTGGGTCATGGACCATGCCGGTGCTGGTGGGGAATCTGTCGACGATGGCAAGATGAATACCCGTGACTTCGACCTTTACTACAAGGATGAAGCGGGTGAATGGAAGCTCGCTAAGGAAGTTCGTGGCAATAAAGCCCATGTATCCGACATTACACTCGACCATCCAATCAAGGCTCAAGACTGGCGTCTCCATGTCATTACGGCAGATAACGGCACCCCATGGCAAGCCATCCGGATTTACAACTGGAAGATGTATGAAAGTCTGGATACGGAAACGGTCAACATCCCGATGAAACATGCTGCGGCGCAAAACTTGGGCAATCATTTTGTCCAAGTCGGCTTCAAAGATGTTCCAGCCAATACCACACTGACTCTTTATGCTGATAAAGAAGCGACCAGTCCAATTGCGACCATGACAGCCGATCGAGCTGGAAATCTAATCTTTAAACCACTGGCTTTTGAATCAACCCCATCTCTTCTCTACTATCGTGCGCAAGAACCTGGCAAAGATATCAGTAATGTTCTAGCGATAGAAGTTCCAAAAAATGATAAAGAAATTGCGGGACTTCAATTTGAAGATGGTTTGACCAAGAAGGTTTACCGGGAAGGGGATGCTCTTTCCTTGAAAGGAGCAACACTCCGTGTTCATTATAAAGATGGCCAAGCAGATCAACTGGTCAACCTCACCAACTCAGGTGTAGAGATTCATGGATTTGACAGTAGGAAGCTTGGAGAACAACACCTAGAAGTTTCTTACCTTGGTCAGAAATTGGATAAGACTCTCACTGTTTTTGTGGTCAGTGCAGAGGAAGCAGGTGAAAAAGCAGTTGCTGGTCTAGAATTGACCGACAAACCAAAAGTAGAATATATCGTCGGAGAAGCATTGGAAAAAGAAGGCGGACGCTTTACAGTTGTCTTTGATGATGAAACAACCGAAACGCACGCCTTGACCGATGAAGGGGTTGAAGTAACTGGCTTTGATGCGAGCAAGGAAGGCCGTCAAACCATCACCGTCCATTACAAAGGAGCTAGCACAAGCTTTGATGTCCTCGTCAATCCAAAACCAGCTCTCAACGATGAATACCTCAAGCAAAAATTGGCTGAAGCTGAAGCTGCAAAAGCCAAAGTAGACTTTACATTTGCCAGTCCTGAAGTCAAAGAAGCTTTGCTAGCTGGAATGGCTGCTTCTGAAAAAGTCTTGAAAGAGCATGATACCAGTACACAAGATCAAGTCAATGAGCAGTTGAACCAATTGACCGCTCTCTTGAAAGCCTTGGATGGACAAGCTAATCTAGTCAAAGAGAAAGAAGCTCTTTCTGCTCTGACAGAGGAAGCGACCGCCCTATTAGCAAGTAAGCCAAACCACCCTTCTGGTGACGCTTTACAGGCACTGGTTGAGAAAAATAAAGAACTCCTAGACTCTTCAGAGCTCACTCCTGAAGCGCTTGCAACCGCAAAAACAGGTCTAGAAACCTTGATTGCGCTCCTGAAAGAAGATAAGCCAGCGGTCTTTGTAGACCCTGTGACTGGAGTCGAAGTTCAATTCTCTAACTTGGAGCCTACTGCTATTAAGGGACTAAAAGTCGCGAAAGTTGAAGACAATCAGGCAGAAAAAGAAGAGCTGAAGGGACGAGGAGCGACTATCTTTGATATCGAAGGAGTCGATGCAAGTGGTCAGGATGTCGATACCCAGCATCCATCTCTTGTGAAAATCCCTGTGGATAAGGATAAAGAAGTGGAGCAAGTTCTCTTCTTCCCAGAAGGTCAAGCACCTCAATCCTTAGCCTTTGAGCGAGAAGGAGATACCGTTATCTTTACAGCTCCTCACTTTACCCACTATGCGATTGTCTATAAGGCAGCAAAAACGGAAGGACCAGATCAACCGATCCAACCAGAAGAACCTGCTAAACCTGATCAGCCTGTTCAACCAGAGGAGCCTACTAAACCGGATCAACCAGCGATACCAGATCAACCAATTCAGCCGGAGAATCCAACAAAACCAGAACAACCGGATGGCAATCAACCGACACCAGAACAATTGAATCCGACGAAACCAACTGATCCATTGAATCAAAAGGAAAACGGACCAGACCTTCTGGACCAACGAGTTCAACAAGTTTTGAGTCGCTATTTAACACCGTCTAAAGAAGGAACTTCTCAACAAGATCAAGCTAGCAAAGATACTGACAAGGAATTGCCAACAACGGCAAGTTTAGAGGCTACGTTTGCAGCAGAAGCTGTTCTCCTAGCAGCGCTTGGTGGCTTCCTCTTAGCTGGAAAGAAGAAAGAAGAGTAACTTTTTAAGCGTTTTGATACTGACTGAAAAGTTCATGATGAATCGTAAACCTCCTTTGTAAAAACAAGGGAGGTTTTATGATGCAGATTCTAATCGAGGAGCATGTCTCCAGTCTTGCTAATAAGAGGTAGAAATCCACTGTTTTTCTACCTCTTTTACAGCTTTTGTGATATAATTATCATGTATTAAAAATAGAAGGAGTCATATCCAATGGCAAAATTGACTGTTAAAGACGTTGACTTGAAAGGGAAAAAAGTTCTCGTTCGTGTTG
>CABREZ010000091.1 GCA_902470035.1 uncultured Streptococcus sp.
GCGATTTTAAGGGGAATGTGCTACAATGGAAGCAAATAGATAGAATGGAGCAGTGAAATGAAAGCAATTATTACAGTCGTTGGAAAAGACCAAAAAGGAATCGTAGCAGGTGTTGCGACTAAGGTGGCAGAGTTGGGACTCAATATCGATGATATTTCCCAAACCGTATTGGATGAGTACTTCACCATGATGGCGGTCGTGACATCGGATGAGAAAAAAGATTTCACACAGCTTCGTTCAGAATTAGAAGAATTCGGTCAGTCTCTTCATGTAAAAATCAATATCCAGAGCGCAGCCATTTTTGATGCCATGCACAATTTGTAAGATAGGGGTTGAGAATTTATGGACATTAAACAGGTAACAGAAACCATTGCCATGATTGAGGAGCAGAACTTTGATGTTCGGACCATCACCATGGGAATCTCCCTTCTAGATTGTATTGATCCAGATATCGATAAGGCGGCGGAAAAAGTCTACCAGAAGATTGTAACAAAGGCCAAGGACTTAGTAGCTGTTGGGGATGAGATTGCAGCAGAACTCGGCATCCCGATTGTGAACAAGCGGGTTTCAGTCACTCCGATTTCCATTATCGGAGCGGCAACCAATGCGACAGACTATGTGCCCTTTGCTAAGGCGCTGGATCGTGCGGCTAAAGAGATCGGAATTAACTTTATCGGTGGCTTCTCAGCCCTGGTTCAAAAAGGCTACCAAAAGGGGGATGAAATCCTCATCAATTCCATTCCTCGCGCCCTAGCAGAGACGGACTTTGTCTGCTCTTCAGTCAATATCGGATCGACCAAGACGGGGATCAATATGACCGCGGTCCGAGACATGGGCCGTATCATTAAAGAAGCCTCCCAAGCAGATCCAACGGGGCCAGGGAAACTCGTTGTCTTTGCCAATGCAGTAGAGGACAATCCTTTTATGGCGGGTGCCTTCCACGGTGTTGGTGAAGCGGATGTTGTCATCAACGTTGGGGTTTCAGGTCCTGGTGTCGTCCAACGGGCGATTGAAAAAGTTCCTGGTGCAAGCTTTGATGTCTTGGCTGAAACCGTCAAGAAGACAGCCTTCAAGATTACTCGTGTCGGGCAACTGGTTGGTCAAATGGCTAGTGAACGTCTCGGTGTTGAGTTTGGTATTGTCGATTTGTCTCTCGCGCCAACACCAGCTGTTGGGGATTCGGTTGCCCGTGTCCTTGAGGCTATGGGGCTTGAAGTAGTAGGAACCCATGGAACTACTGCAGCGCTCGCTCTGCTCAATGACCAAGTGAAAAAAGGCGGCATCATGGCTTGTAACCAAGTCGGTGGTTTGTCAGGTGCCTTCATTCCGGTCTCAGAAGATGAGGGGATGATTGCGGCAGTCCAGTCAGGTCATATCAACCTGGAAAAATTGGAAGCCATGACAGCCATTTGTTCCGTCGGTCTGGACATGATAGCCATTCCAGCTGATACTCCATATACGACCATTGCGGCTATGATTGCCGATGAAGCAGCTATCGGAGTGATCAACCAAAAGACAACAGCGGTTCGGATTATCCCTTATGGAGAAGAGGGTGATATGTTAGAGCTTGGAGGACTTCTTGGCTCTGCTCCAGTGATGAAGGTCAACAAGGCTTCGTCAGCTGATTTTATTGCCCGTGGGGGTCAAATTCCGGCCCCAGTTCATAGTTTTAAAAACTAAAAAATGGCCCTGGAGCATAATTTTTGCTCAGGGCTTTTAATATTGACCAAGGTAGTGAAAGTGAATCTAGTGGTCATCGCTGCCAATTTCCTTATAAAAAATGATATAATAGAAGAACGTAAAAGGAGATTACATGGCGAAAACAAGATTATTTATTATTCGGCATGGAAAAACCATGTTTAATACGATAGGTCGTGCCCAAGGTTGGTCGGATACACCCCTGACTGCTCAAGGAGAAGAAGGTATCCGTGAATTGGGGGTTGGTTTGAGAGAATCTGGTTTGGACTTTGTCCGTGCTGTTTCCAGCGACTCCGGTCGCGCCATTCAAACCATGGGAATTGTTTTAGACGAGCTTGGGCTAACAGATCAGATTCCTTATACGTTCAACAAAAAGATCCGGGAATGGTGTTTTGGAAGTTTTGATGGCGCCTATGGAGGAGAGCTTTTCCGTGGAGTCGTTCCCCGTGTTCTGGATATAGAAGACTACAAGAAGTTAACACTAGAAGAGTTAGCGAATGGGATTTACCAAGTGGATACAGCCGGATGGGCTGAACCGTGGGATGTGTTGAAAAAACGCATTGTAGATGGCTTTGAAGAGATTGCTAAAGAAGTCGAAGCCAAGGGTGGTGGAAATTCCCTAGTTGTCAGTCATAGCATGACCATCGGTTCCTTTGTATGTATTTTAAATCCAGAAATTGTATTGGATCCAAGGGTTGAAAATGGTAGTGTCACCCTCGTCGAATACGAAAATGGACACTTCTCGATCCAAACCATCGGAGATGAGTCTTATCGCAAGCTGGGTGCTAACTGGTTAGCAACCCACTCAGAAGAACTTGATGTAAAAAAATAAGATACCTTATATAAGAAGATAACAATTGCAGGAGGATAAAAATGGCAAAGACAAAATTGTATATTGCCCGTCACGGAAAAACCATGTTTAATACGATCGGTCGCGCCCAAGGTTGGTCCGATAGTCCCTTGACGGAAGCTGGTGAACGAGGGATTCATGAATTAGGAATTGGTCTGCGTGAGGCAGGGATTCAGTTCCAACAAGCCGTGTCCAGTGACTCTGGCCGAACCATTCAAACTATGGGGATTGTGCTAGAAGAATTAGGGCTAACGGGTAAAATTCCTTATCACTATGATAAACGCATCCGCGAATGGTGTTTTGGAAGTTTTGACGGCGCCTATGATGGAGAACTCTTTATGGGGGTTCTGCCACGTGTCTTTCGGGTCGATGATTTCCATCATTTGAGCTTGATGGAGTTGGCTGAAGGGATTGTCGAAGTGGATACAGCAGGCTGGGCAGAGTCTTGGGAAACTCTTCGCGATCGAATTTTGGAAGGCTTTACGGCAATTGCCAAGGATGTTGAGTCTCAAGGTGGTGGCAATGCCATCGTGGTTAGTCATGGGATGACCATAAGCACCCTGATTTACTTGATTGATCCAAAAGCCTTCAAAGAATTGGTCTTGGACAATGGTAGTGTGACCGTTATCGAATATGAAAATGGACAATTTAAACTGGAAGCCGTTGGGGATCTGTCATACCGCCAGGTTGGAGCGCAATTGTTAGAGGGAAATCATGACTAAATACAAACTTGCCAAGAAAAGAGAAAAGAAAGTTAGCTGGATCGTGCTCTGCTGTTTAGGCCTCTGTCTGATCGGAGCAGGAGTGGGTATTTTCTATTTGAAACCTCAATGGCTTCAGATGAGCGCTGTGGAAGATAAAAAAGTAAAAACAACCACACCAAAAAAGGTTGAGAAAAAGGAAGAAAAACCTAAGACAGACCTTCCCCAAGTTTCTACTAAGGATTGGAACCTAGTCTTAGTCAATCGGGACAACAAGTTAGCCGAGTTGAACCCTCAGCTAGTCGATGTTGAAGAAATCAAGGTGGATAGTCGGATTGCAGAACAAACCAAACAGTTTCTAGCGGCGGCTAGAGCCATTGCTCCAGAAGAATCCTTGATTTCGGGTTATCGAAGTGTAGAGGAGCAAACGGAACTCTACAATGAGCAGGTGGCTCAATTAGAAGCTACAGGCCTACCTCATGAAGAGGCAGAACGTCAAGCGCAAGCTCAGGTACAGGTTCCAGGAGCTAGTGAGCACCAGACAGGCCTTGCGATTGATATGAGTGCCCCAAATGGGCTGTCCGAAGAGGTGGTGCAACAAATTATTGCCTTGGCGCCACAATATGGGTTTGTTCTCCGTTATCCAGAAGGGAAAAACGCGATCACGGGTGTGGACTATGAAAACTGGCATTTCCGCTACGTCGGTGTAGAAAATGCCCAGTATATGGTCAAGCACCAACTGGTCTTAGAAGAATATATTCAAAAGCTGAAAGAAGCAGGTTTATAGTTTTTTTCAGCCTAGTATCGGTCTTAAGAATGATTTTTAGCACTCTTTAAAAAAGAGTGCTAATTTTTTGGATTTTTTTCTTGACTTTCTTTTGAGAGGGTGTATAATAGAATCATGGTTTAGCACTTGAGTGTTTAGAGTGCTAAAAACGAAAGAGAGGTGAGGTCATGGTTACAGAACGTCAAAATGAGATTTTAAATCTTGTCGTCGATATCTTTACCAAGACCCACGAACCGGTCGGTTCAAAAGCACTACAAGATGTCATTCAATCCAGTAGTGCGACCATCCGAAACGACATGGCTGCTCTCGAAAAGCAAGGCTTATTAGAAAAGGCCCATACTTCGAGTGGTCGAATGCCTAGCCGAGCTGGTTTCCAATATTTTGTTCAGAACTCGCTTGATCTAGAGTTGATTGATGAGCAAGATGTCTACCAGGTAGTGAAGGCCTTTGATTTCGAAGCCTTTAAGTTAGACGATATCTTGGATGCTACGGCCAAGTTACTAGCCCAGATGACGGGCTACACTGCAGTGATTCAGGATGTGGAGCCGACACGGCAGCGCTTGACGGGGTTTGAGATTGTTCCATTATCCAACCATGATGCCTTAGCAGTTCTGACCTTGGATGAATCAAAGCCTGTCACCGTACAATTTGCCATTCCAAAAAATTTCTTAACCAGTGATTTGGAAATCTTCCATCAGCTGGTTCAAGAACGCTTCATTGGAAATACGGTCTTGGATATCCACTACCGCTTGCGGACAGAGATTCCACAGATTGTACAGCGCTATTTCAAGACGACAGACAATGTCTTGGATCTCTTTGATTACGTCTTCTCGCAACTGTTTCAAGAACTGGTCTTTGTAGAAGGAAAGGTTTCATCTTTGAGTTATGCCGATCTTCAGACCTATCAGTTCTTAGATAATCCCCAACACGTAGCCTTGGAGTTACGAGGGGGGATGCCAGAAGACCAAATGACTCAGATCCTGGTTGCGGAGTCCCAAGAGAAGGCCTTGAAAAATGTGACGGTGATTAGCCACAAGTTCTTAGTTCCTTATCGTGGGATGGCCCTCATGCATGTGATTGGTCCCGTAGAGATGGACTACAGGCGTGTGATAAGCCTGGTCAATGTTATCGGCCGAGTACTGGTCATGAAGTTAACGGATTACTACCGTTACCTCAACAGCAACCATTATGAAGTAAATTAAGACCAAATGAAAGGGGTGTATGCCTTGACAGAAGATATCAAAAAAGAAGACGTGAAAGAAGAAGTTGACCAAACAAGTGAAGAAGTTGTAGAGGAAAGCAACCAACCTTCTGAGTTAGAAGAAGCACAAGCGCGTGCCGAGGAATTTGAAAACAAATACCTTCGTGCTCATGCAGA
>CABREZ010000092.1 GCA_902470035.1 uncultured Streptococcus sp.
CGGAACTAATTTTTCAAAGATCTCATCTTTGAAAAATGGATTTCCTTACCTCAAAATGGAGCCTTAGTCTCCATTTTGCCCTTGCCAATCTATCGATTGGCAACTACACCACGGCAATAACGATCCCTATTTGAGCTCACTTCGCTCGCTCTTCAATTTCATTCTATTTCAAATTTTTAAATAATAGCTTTACGACTTACGACGGCGACGCCTTCTGGTGCCCAGACGGCTACTTTTGCTTCTCCATTGACGCGGATCCAGCCGAGTCCTGAGATGACGAGGTCTGTCTTGTCCTTGATGGTAAACTCATGGGAAACCAAGGGTGGAAATTCTTCTTTTTCCTTGCTGTTAGGGGGTGTTAGTAAGCCACCGACATGCTTGTCATAAAAGACGGTCGCTCCTTCGAGTTTGGTCCGATGAAGCTTGAGTTCGTTATCAAAGAAGGCGGTGAAACCTTGTTTTTCTCCCTTGATAAAGTCAAAGCGTCCCAGACCACCCAAAAAGAGGGTTTGCTCGGGATTGAGCTGATAAGTCTTGGGCTTGATTTCTTTTTTAGGACTGACATACTTGAGGTTTTTAGCCGTCAAGTAATGAGCCATCTGGTGGCGATGGATAATCCCTGGTGTATCGTAGATGTAGGATCCATCGTCCAGTGGGATTTCAATCTTGTCCAGTGTTGTCCCTGGGAAGCGAGAAGTCGTAATAATATCCTTTTCACCAGTGATTTCTTGGATAATCGCATTGATGAGGGTCGATTTCCCTACGTTGGTCACACCTACCACATAGACATCACGTCCCTTGCGGTACTGCTCAATCTTTTCCATCAAGTCCTTGATGGCACTCTTGTTTTGGGCAGAGGTGAGGACCACATCGACAGGACGCATCCCTTCTTCGTGGGCCCGCTCCATCAACCAATGGGTCACCTTGCTATCCTTGACAGACTTGGGCAAGATATCCTTTTTATTTCCAACTAAAAGGACATCATTACCTGCTACAAAGCGCGGTAAGCCAGGAATGACAGAACCATTAAAGTCAAAAATATCGACTACATTGACCACAAGTGCGTCACTATCCCCCACTTCGTGAAGGAGCTTTAGGAAATCATCATCTGTCAGATGCACATCTGTGATTTCATTATAGTGACGCAGACGGAAACAGCGTTGGCAATAGACTTCGCCTGTTTCCAAGCCCTTTTCAAGAGCTGATTGGGGAGTATAGCCTAGCCCCTCTTTATTTTCTGTCTGAATGGGGGCTCCACAGCCAATACAGAATAATTCTTCCATTCTTAGATTCCTTTTTTATATACAATTGGACCATATTTTTCGGCCATTTGCTTCATGACACGGCGTTCACGCGCCCGGTTGATCTGGGTCTTGATGGAGTCATGCTCGACCAAAGGCTTGACCAAAATCGAGCGAATGCCTGCACGATGAGCAGCCCGGATATCCGTCATCAGTTGATCCCCGACCATGACCACTTCATTTTTCTTATAGTGGAAACGTTTGAGAGCCCGATTAATCCCAAAAGTAAAGGGCTTGAGCGACCAAGCTTCATAGTCAATATCAAATTTCTCAACAGCGCGCTTGACCCGTTTGGGACTATTATTAGACACCACGATAACTCGAATCCCTCCATCACGAAGATCATGCAACCACTGGCGCATCTCTGGGGTGCCGTCCGGATTGTTCCAAGCAATCAAGGTATTATCCAAATCCACAAGGACCGCCTTGATGCCTTGTTTTTTCAAGTCTGCAACGGTGAGATCATAGGCTGCTTCCACCGCAAAATCTGGTTTGTAATTTTCGATTGACACGTTTTTCTCCATTTTTTATATTCTCTTCATTGTAGCATAAATGGACGTATTTTGCACTTGCTTCGTTGTCTCCCCTTTGTAAGAGGACCCATTCTATCTCTTTGATATTCTCTAAAATAGACAAAATCGTTACAAAGTTCCAAAAACGTGGTATAGTAGAAGAAAAAAATACATGGAAGAGTTATGATAGCAAAAGAAAAAAAATTGAGGGAGGTTTCTCCTCTCCTCCAAAAAATCATCAATTGGTCCTCCATCATTGGAGCCCTCGCAACCCTTGCATTCTGTATCTGGGCCTACTTTTCTGGCATTCTTCAATCTAAAGAAACCCTGTCAGCCTTTATTTTGCAAGCCGGAATCTTTGGGCCTCCTCTTTTTATCTTGCTCCAAATTCTCCAGACGGTGGTGCCGATTATTCCCGGTGCTCTGACATCTGTCGCTGGTGTCTTTATCTATGGCCACATCATTGGGACCATCTACAATTACATCGGCATCGTCATTGGCTGCGCCATTATCTTCCAGCTCGCGAGAATGTACGGGCCTAAATTTGTCCAGTCTATGGTCAGTCAGAAGACTTACGACAAGTATATTAACTGGCTTAACGAAGGCAAGCGTTTTGATCGTTTCTTCATTTTCATGATGATCTGGCCCATCAGTCCAGCGGACTTTCTCTGCATGCTAGCTGGATTGACCAATATGACCTTTAAACGCTATATGACCATTATTATTCTCTGCAAACCAATTACTCTAGTCATCTACACTTATGGACTCACCTATATCATCGACTATTTCTGGCAAATGATGTAAAAAAGATGTTGGGCAAACACCCAGCATCTTTTTTATAGAATTCCTTTTTCTTTTTGAATAATGAAGTCCTTTAGAGTGATCAGGAGGACCGCTAACAGAATCATGCCCATACCCAAGAAGTCAATCATAAAGAAATGCTCCTTCATAATGATAAAGGCAAAGAAAACTGCCGAAATTGGCTCAATAGAGGCTAATAGGCTTCCCTTTACGGCTCCGACCAAAGAGGTCCCTTTAAGAAAGGCTGTGTAGGCAAAAATCGTTCCAATAACAACCAAACCAAAAAGAGCCATCAAGGTATCCAGTCTGTAGTTTCCAGAAAAAGAAAGAAGACCACTAAAAGGAATCATCAGAATTCCTGGAATGACCATCCCAACTCCAATCACCAGCATACTTCCCCATTTTTTAATTAAATTAAGAGGAAGGACAATATACAGAGCATAAGCAAAGGCAGAAACCACTCCCCAAGCCAGACCTTTTGGATTAATGGCCAGTTGGTTGAGTTGACCGTGTGTTGCAATTAAGAATGTACCACCAATCGCTAAAAGCATGGAAGCTACTTCCGCAAGAGTAGGAGCTACTCTATCCTTGATACAGGTATAAGATAAAATCCCCACTGGACAGAGATACTGCAAAACGGTGGCAGTCCCAGCATTGGTTTCTGCAATCGCCTCTAAATAGGTCAATTGAGTTAGTAACAATCCTAAAAATGAAAAAACGAGAAGGGAAAGGTAGGAAGATTTATCTTTAGCAAAGGCTAATACCTTCTCTTTATCCGCTACGTAAGATAATATAATAAGGACAATGCCTGAAAAAAGTAGACGAAAATTAGTTAACCCTATAGCTGAAAAACCATGTGCCATCAAATATTGCCCGCTAACACCAGAAAGCCCCCAAGCAATTCCAGCAATCACAGTCATCAAGGTTCCTTTGAAAGATGTAGACATGTTGCCTCCACAAATATTATTTACATCCTAATTGTAACATAAAAACCAGCCTAAATGGACTGGTTTTATTCATAAAATATACTAATTTACGGCTCAACCAAAATCTTGATTTGCGATTTATCTTGCGTTAATTCGATAAAGCCATCTTGAACAATATTTTCCAATTTGATTTTCTTGGTAACTAATTTTTCAGCGGAGAAGTAGCCTTGTTCCATCAATTCCAATACTTTAGGGAAGATGTGGCGATAAGCGATAATCCCTTTGAGGGTCTTTTCTTGAATGGCGAATTCATTTGGATTGATGCTCGCTTCGCGTTCCCAAATGGATACGACCATACACTCACCAGCCTTATGGACAGCTGCCAAAGCTTGCCCAAGAACAACAGGAACACCTGTTACTTCATAAGACACATCCGCTCCACCATCCGTCAAGCGATGAATGGCTTCAACGATTGATTCACCTTCTTCTGGACGAACAACAATGGCACCTAGCTCTTCTGCTTTGGCTTGACGTTCAGGAGACAATTCAACCGCATAGATTCTTGAAGCACCAGCTGCACGAAGGGCTTCCACGATCAAGAGACCGATAGGCCCCAAACCAAAGATAACCGCGGTATCTCCTGCCTTAATAGCAGATTGACGAACTGCATAAACGGCTACAGCAGCAGGTTCTGTAAGCGCTGCTTGCTCATAGCTCAAGCTATCTGGAATCACATGGACTAAATCTCCATCTAGGACACAGTATTTAGCAAATCCACCATCTGCTGCAAGACCGACGAAGTTCAAGTTTGGATCAAGGTTATAATCACCAATTAAGTTGTGTTTTGCCAAAATTGGCTCAATTGTCACACGATCACCGACTTTGACCCGAGTCACATCGCTTCCAACCTCAACAATTTCTCCAGCAAACTCGTGACCAAGGGTAACGGGTGCTTTTTGACCAGAATAAACATGCTCTTCTGTTGGAATGAAGATTGGTCCATCCAAGTATTCATGCAAGTCTGTCCCACAGATCCCCGTGAATTTAACCGCAACCTTTACTTGATGAGGTTGTACTTTAGGGACTTCTACTTCTTCGATACGAACGTCCTTCTTGCCATGCCAGCGGGCAGCTTTCATTGTTTCCATATGATTCTCCTATTTTTCCATGAATTGCAATTCCCTTTCAGGAAACCCGACAACCACATTGTAAACCTTTTCACAAACTTTGTCAAGAAGAAACAAACAGTTAATATCTTAATTATCGGTCCGAGATGACTCTAATTTCCAACCGACAATCCAGCCCAGAACAAGAAGATAATTTTCAAAAGCTCCAATAGCATTTACTGGCAAATGATAGTTGAGATAAGCAAATAAATGATTGGTCCCAATCCCAAGCCCACCAATGATCAAGGCCAATAGTACCGTTCGAAGATAAAACCAATCATATTTCAGATTTACAGCAATGAGAATCACAAGAACTGCCACATTCCAAATCCCAATCTCCCGCTGCCAACCGATAGAAACACCATATCCTGAATGACTTCCCATATAAGATGGAAAGAATAGCTGGAAGATAATCGCTCCAGACATGGCGATGATGACTAGGATAAATAAAACTCTTAAAAATTTGTTCATGTAACTCCTCCTAATGCCAGTTGATATGTAATGGTCTTTCCTATTCTAACACAATTTTATGGATAGTAAAAACCAACCTCACGGCTGGTTTTTTTCTCTATTACTCTTCTTTTAACTTAGCCAATTCTTGGGCAAGTAGTTTAAGAGCTACTTGTGGGTTGGCTTGGCCTTTGGTTGCTTTCATGA
>CABREZ010000093.1 GCA_902470035.1 uncultured Streptococcus sp.
GGACGAACCAACCAACCACTTGGATGTGGATGCCAAAGATGAATTGAAACGGGCTCTGAAAGAGTACAAGGGATCGATTCTCATGGTTTGCCACGAGCCAGATTTCTATGAAGGCTGGATGGACCAAATCTGGGACTTTAATGAATTGACTTAAACACAAAAAGAGAACCGTGTGGCTCTCTTTTAATTATTTCTTGAAATCGTAGTCTTTTACGATTTCCATTTTTTCAATTTTGACATCTTCTTTTGGTTTGTCTTTGTCGTCCGTTTCAACTTCGGCAATTTTGTCAACTACATCCATGCCGTCGATGACTTGTCCAAAGACAGTGTAGTTTCCACCATCAAGAGTAGGGTTTCCACCATTCTTATAGGCTTCGCTGATTTTAGCAGGGAAGCGCTCAGTTGGAAGCTTGCTGGACCAGTCTTCTTTATTTTGGTTAATATAGAATTGGCTACCATTTGTATTTGGTCCAGAATTGGCCATAGCTAAAGCACCACGAAGATTGTAGAGGTAAGGGGAGTATTCATTTTCAAAGCCTGCTCCCGAATCTTTAGAGGTATCTTTTCCTTTCCAAATGGACTCACCACCTGTACCATCTCCTTTAGGATCTCCTGTTTGGATCATAAAGTTATTAATCACGCGGTGGAAGAGGAGACCGTCATAATAACCTTCCTTAGCGTGGGTCAAGAAATTCTCAACGGCTAAAGGTGCGTATTTCGGAAAGAGCTTAACGGTAATGTCTCCTTTGTTGGTCGTGATTTTCACGACAGCTTCATCTTCAGCAACTTCGTTGGAGAGCTGAGGAAAGACCGCATTTTCATTGGTCATTGCATCTTGGATATCCTTACGAAGCTGATCTAATTTCTTTTGTTCACTAGCATCTACGCTAGAAGTAGTTGATTGCTTAGTTTCTGAAGCCGAGCTAGAGGATGTCTTAGTATCTGATTGATTAGAGCCACATCCTGCCAAAGCTAAACCGGAAAATACAAGTAGAGCAATTAATTTTTTCATATTAATCCTTTCAACACATTAGTCTATCCTCTATTGTACCTTAATTTTTCATTTGATTCAAATCTAGCCTTGGAATGAGGCGATATTCAGCTTGCGGGCCTATGAAAAATAAGGTATGATGAGAGGTGAACTATCTTGTTGGGATAATGAGCATTTTTTAAAACTAACAAAGAAGTTTCTCTTTTTAAGATAAAATTTGTATCATTCTGTATCAAAAAGTAGGAGCAGGGAAATGAAAAAATGGATTAAGGGACATATAGAATTTATTACGATAGTTACCCTCTTGTTGATTTTAGCTTCAGTAGTTTTTTATAAGTCAAGCTCTAATCCCTTGCCTAAACATGAATTACCAAAGATTACGTTTGAAAGTCTATCTAAAATGAAGAGGTCTGATATTCAACTATTCGGGGATAAAAATCAATATGTTCTAGCACCTGCTAATGCCTATTTGAGTGTTGGAAAAAAATATGCCGCTACTTACGAAAGAAAGCTAGCTGAAGTTTCTGAACGATCTACGACAAATATTCAAATAAAGGGAGAGTATTGGAACTTAATTCTTTATAATTTGGAAAAAGATGATCTACCAGAGCGAAAGTTGGATCTTTACCGAATTGTTCGTGGTTTTAATAAATACAGTCTGCCAAAAGAACTGTTTGGATTTTACTACCGCAATGGTGTCAGTTATTTCGGAATAAGATTGGAAGACCTGTCGCACAAAATTCCTACTTTTAAGGATGTATATCTAAATTTAGAAACAGAAAAAATTGAAGATTTTCCAATGGATACTAAATTTTCTCAGGACTCAGATATTTACACGCTATCCCGTGCAACAAATTTTGATGAAGTCATACACACAAAGAAATATTTAAATCCTGAAAATTCCATAGTTTCAGGTATTTCATATAATGTAATTTCAGAGAAAGATATCAATCTTTACACTCTTTATCCTGATCTAGAATCAAAAATTATAAGAAAAGGATGGACGCTTTATATTCGTTCTGATAAGGTCACAGCAGAAGAAGCATTTGAAACTCTGCTTCACTGGTTTGCACCAAAAGGGCAAGACTTTTTGACAGTATATGCCTATAATAATGATTTCTCAGTATCTGCTACTCAAATTCATAATAGCCAAGAGGCAAAGGCGTGGTTGGAACAGCATCCGAAACTTCGTGAGGAAATTATGGGAGAGGAAACCATTGATAAAAAAGAGGAGAAGTAGAGGATGAACAAACGACTAGTAAGATTCAATTGTTCGATTTAGGAGAAGATGAATTCCTTAAAACAAATCAAGAATAGGAGGCTACAAGATGGATTATCAAGCACTACGCAAAAACTATAGGCTCTATATTAGATCTGCTGGCTTGTTGGCAATGCTTCTCATTATTTGTATTGGCTTCGTGGTCAGAGATACTCTTCTTCAGACTACTGCCCTCTTTTTGGTCCTTGCAGGCTTATTTTTATTTATCCAATGGCTCAAGAAGAGCTACACTAACAAGTGCAACACCTTGCTACATGTAGACTTAGATTTAGCTTTTTGGCAGCAATACCTTCAGTTGAACAAGAATGTGAAAAAGGTCATTTCACAGATAGATATGAAGCTAACATCGGTCGCCTATTCTTTTATGATGGGAGATTTTTATACTGTCATCAAGGAAGCTAGAGAAGTACTCAGTCAGAAGGAACTACCGCAGAAATATAAGAACTTTTTTGAAAGTTATCTTATTCGTTCGATTGTGCTGACAGATCCTAATTTGACTAGAGAAGAACTGGAGGGCCGGTTGAATGAATTGACCATAACAGACCCAACACTAGCTGAGAAAACGAAAAAGGTCTGCCTCGCTCTTTATGATTTAACCATTGCGCATCAAAGTAATGATTATTTCGAAGGCTTAAGCAATGACTTCAAGTACCAGCAGTTGGAAATTATCTACTACCAAGCCTTGAATGCCACTCTTAAAAGAGATAAGCATAGAGCGAAGGAGCTTTTTCGCAAGTTGATTTCAGAAGATGAGTCGCTCAATATCGTTCGAAAGGCTAAACAATACTTGGAGAACGAGGTCAATCATCTGTGTCCTCTCCAATCGAAATAGGAATCACCCTACATAATAGGATGTTTTCAAATGAAGTTTTAATTAGTTCAAGAGAGAGATGATCAAAATGGAGAAACAGATGCCTACTATTTCAGATATATTATGTAGATCATGAGGTGGAACCCTATATTTCGCCTGATAGGGATTTGGTAGCTTGGTTGGTGGACCCTAAGCCCGTTTCGAAGAGAAACATGGAGCTCCTCCAAGACGGCTTACTTGCGGGGGATATCGTACTCTTGTGGCGGATCAACTTTGGAACGTTTACGACAGAGACTTGGTTTCCTAAGTACTTTGAATACACCTATGGGATTCATGCGCCGGAACATGTGAAAGTTTTGGTAGATAAGGGGTATACCTATATCGAATCAGCTTTTGATTCGCTGGACCACATCAATGCGACCATGAAAAAAGCCATTCTCAAAAAGAAAGGAGACGTGGGCTTGTCCAAGATGAAAGCGGCCAATTTGAACCAAGCTCTGGCTAATCACTTTACAGAAGAAGAGCTAGCACAACAGTTCTCGGTTCGGGGCTATCAGTTGACGGCGAAAGGAAAGCAAGCCTTGGAAGAGCATCAAGCCATCATCGACCGGCATCCTAAGAAAAATCTATAAGTAACAGTATCTGAGTGGTACTGTTTTCTTGTTGCTTTCGTAAATCGCAGAAAAGGATTTTACTAGAGAACTAGTCTAGAAATGTGGTATAATAAAGGTTATGGCAAATAATAATCAATCAAAAAAAACACGGTCGACAAGACGACTGTCTAAAGCAGAAATAGAAAGAAAAAAAGCAATTCGCCGAATGATCATGACGATTGTCTTAACTCTCGTCTTCATTTTCGCCTTTTTACGATTAGGAGCCTTAGGCTTAGTGACCTACAACCTTATCCGGCTCTTGGTAGGTAGTCTGGCTTACGTAGCGATGACGGCTGTTATTGTCTACCTCTTCTTTTTCAAATGGATTGAGAAGCATGAGGGAACCTTGTCTGGCTTTTTAAGTCTTTTTGCAGGCTTGCTACTGATCTATCAAGCTTACTTTGTCTCCCTCTTGAAACTTGAAGGCTCTTCTTTAGGGCCAACCCTATCACGTATTTTAGGGGACCTCGTGCACCTTCGCGTCTCTTCTTTTGCAGGAGGAGGTTTGCTTGGTGCCATCTTGTACACGCCGATTGCCTTCTTGCTTTCGAACATTGGGACTTACTTTATTGGAGGTCTCTTGATCGTACTAGGGCTTCTCTTGATGAGCTCTTATTCGGTTTATGACTTGTATGAGCAGGCTGTTGCAGCTTTTCACTCCTTTATGGAAAAACGGGAAATTCGTCGTCAAGAGCGCTTTGTCGAGCGTGAAGAGAAGAAGGCTCTTCAAGCAGAAGCCCGCATCGAGCAACTTGTAGAAGCTAGTCCCGTGAGCACAGAAGGCTATCCTGTAGATCTTGAGACAGGTGAGGTCATAGAACCTGTGATCGAAGCAGAAACGCCTGTAGAGGAGTCCTACCCTCAAATCTATCTACCAAATGAAGAGGAAGGCTATTCGGAAGAATGGTCGGAGGACTACCCAGAAGAGATGGAGGAAGTCGCAGAAGAGGAGGATATGGATGAAGAAGTCACTGTAGACTTCACGCCTAAGGAACTCCTTCAGTACAAGCTTCCAACCATTGATCTCTTCGCACCTGACAAGCCGAAAAATCAATCCAAAGAGAAAAATATCGTTCGCCAGAACATCCGCATTTTGGAAGAAACCTTTGCAAGTTTTAACATCAAGGCGACAGTGGAGCGGGCGGAAATCGGCCCCTCTGTCACCAAATATGAAGTTAAGCCAGCTGTCGGTGTGCGGGTCAACCGCATCTCCAACCTAGCAGATGATTTGGCCTTGGCCCTAGCAGCCAAGGATGTGCGGATTGAAGCGCCGATTCCAGGGAAGTCTCTGGTTGGGATTGAAGTGCCCAACTCAGAGATTGCGACCGTTTCCTTCCGTGAATTGTGGGAGCAGTCCAAAACAGACCCAGCTAAACTCCTTGAGATTCCTCTTGGGAAGGCTGTAGATGGTTCAGCTCGGACCTTTGATTTGGCCCGGATGCCCCACCTCTTGGTAGCTGGTTCTACCGGATCTGGTAAATCGGTTGCGGTTAATGGGATCATTTCGAGTATCTTGATGAAGGCCCGTCCGGACGAAGTCAAATTTATGATGGTCGATCCAAAGATGGTGGAGCTTTCTGT
>CABREZ010000094.1 GCA_902470035.1 uncultured Streptococcus sp.
CGTATTTAACGCCACGAAGAACATCTTCTACTGCTGCAACATCTTCGATACCAAAGAAGTCACCATAAATCTTGATGTCTTGGATTTTGGATTCAATGACATTAGCGAAGATTTCAACCTTACCGCTAGGGAATTTAGTGCCACGACGGACATTGTATTCAGGGGACTTCCCATAGTTCCAGTCCCAAGTTCCAAACTTAGTATCTTTGATACGATTGATTTCTGCCAATTCTTCATCTGAGAAGACATATTCTGTCATCTCAGGATATTCTTTCTTCATGTAGTCCAAAAGCAGGTCACGGAACTCTTCAACGGTGATTTTTTCTGGCAACTCATCGATGATATTGGTCACACGAGCACGAACGGATTTAACCCCTTTTGACTCAAACTTGTCCTTAGATACCTTAAGCGCATTAGCAAGGACAGACAAATCAACATCAAAAAGAAGGCAACCATGGTGCATGATCCGTCCATTGATATAGGCTTGGGCATTCCCACAGAATTTCTTACCGTCGATTTCTAAGTCGTTACGGCCTGTAAATTCAGCTTTAACACCAAGTTCAGCTAAAGTATTGATAACTGGAGTAGAGAAGCTTTTGAAGTCAAAGGCCTTGTTTTCATCTTCTTTTGAAATGATTGTATAGTTTAGGTTGTTCAAATCATGGTAAACAGCGCCACCACCACTGATTCGACGGACTACTTCAATTCCATTTTCACGAACATAGTCACGGTTAATTTCCTCGATGGTATTTTGGTGACGTCCTACAATAATAGATGGTTTGTTAATCCAAAGAAGGAAGATTTGATCCTCGTCCAATAGGTGTTTAAAAGCATATTCCTCTAAAGCAATATTAAAAGCAGTGTCGTTTGAATGATTGATAATGTATTTCATAGTAATTCCAAAAAATTCGTTTTATAAATCCTACTCATAGCAGAATGAGCATTAGACAAAATAGTTAAATTTCGCTTAATTTTCTGAAGTAGTAAAAAGAAATGTAACGAGTTATCTTTACATTTCTCGGAAAAATTGAGACAAGTGGCTCAATTTTTAGGCATGGAACTCTAATAGAGGTCGCTGCCGTCCGTACTACTTAAAGAAAATTTAGTTGAAAGAATAATATTATTTCTTCTTAGGTGAATGAACAGCCAAGCCAAGTACATCCGCAAAGGCTTCATACATCACTTCTGAGAAGGTTGGGTGACCATGAATGGTCTTGAGCATTTCTTCTACAGTGATTTCCATCTCAATGATAGTTGAAGCTTCGTTGATCAATTCAGCTGCCGCTGGACCAATGATGTGAACCCCAAGAACTTCACCATATTTCTTGTCTGCAATGACTTTTACAAATCCTTGAGCCGCATCTGATGCAATGGCACGACCGTTAGCCGCAAAGTTGAACTTACCGATTTGGACATCGTATTTCTCACGAGCTTGTTCTTCTGTCAAACCAACAGCCGCAACTTCTGGAAGTGTGTAGATAGCTGCAGGAGTTAAGTTCAATTTGGCAACAGCGTGGTTTCCTTTAAGGGCATTTTCAGCCGCTACTTCACCCATACGGAAGGCAGCGTGGGCCAACATCTTCGTACCATTGATATCACCTGGCGCATAGATACCTGGAACAGATGTTTCCATGTATTCATTGACCTTGATACGACCACGATCCAATTCAAACTCCACTTCACCGATTCCTTCAAGATCTGGAACACGTCCGATTGAAAGAAGAGCTTTGTTTGCAATGATATCGTCTTTTCCTTCAACCTTGATACGGAGTTTGCCATCTTCTTCAATGATTTCTTGCAGATTAGTATCTGTCAAGATAGTCATACCTTTGCGTTCGAGGATCAAACGAAGGTTCTTAGATACTTCCGCATCCATAGCTGGAACAATGCGGTCCATCATTTCGATGACCGTAACCTTAGAACCAAAGGTCATAAAGGCTTGACCAAGCTCGATACCGACAACCCCACCACCAATGATCACAAGGCTTTCTGGGACTTCATTCATATCCAAGATGTCATCACTGGTCATGACAAGGGAGGACTCCATACCAGGAACATTAATCTTGCTGACTTTTGAACCACCAGCAAGGATAATCTTCTTAGTTTCAAGTAACTCAGAACCATTGACCAAAACATTCTTATCTTTCGTAATGGTACCGATCCCCTTATGAACATCAACTCCGTAGCTACGAAGAAGTCCTGCAACACCACCAACCAAAGTATTTACGACCTTGTTCTTAGTTTCAAGAACCTTGTCCATATCCACTGTGAAGCTAGGATTATCAATGATGATCCCACGGTTTGCCGCATGACCGATATTTTCAATGATTTCAGCGTTGTGTAGGTAAGTCTTAGTTGGGATACATCCGCGGTTCAAGCAAGTTCCACCAAGTTCAGATTTCTCAACAAGAGCAACCTTACCACCCAATTGAGCTGCTTTAATAGCAGATACGTAACCAGCAGGACCACCACCGATCACTACGATATCATAAGCATCATCGCTCTTATTGTCATCATTTGAAGCACTTGCTGCAGCTGGCGCTGGACTCGCTTCTGGTGCTGCTCCAGCTGTTGGGATGTTCTCCCCTTCTTCACCAAGATAACCGATAACTTCTGTTACAGGAACAGTCTCGCCGTCCCCTTTCAAGATAGCAATCAAGTAGCCATCTTCTTCAGCTTCCAATTCCATGCTGACTTTATCTGTCATGATTTCAAGGAGAACTTCTCCTTCTTTTACAAATTCGCCGACTTTTTTATTCCACTGAACGATTTGTCCTTCGGTCATATCTACGCCGGCTTTTGGCATAATTACTTCTAAGGCCATTTTATTTCCCTCTTTTTCTTGTTTCTATTCTCTCTCGTTGATTAGACCAACATTGAAATCGGGTCTTCAATCAAGGCTTTCAAGTCTTTCATGAATTTGGCACCAGCCATACCATCGACAACGCGGTGGTCAATGGTCAAGCCCAAGCTCATGATTGGACGAATGACGATTTCACCATTAACGACAACTGGTTTTTCAACAGTTGCGCTAACCCCAAGAATGGCAGAGTTTGGTTGGTTGATAATCGGTCCAAAAGATTGAACACCAAACATTCCCAAGTTACTGATAGTAAAGGTTGAATTTTGCAATTCGCTTGGTGCTAATTTACCGTCCAAGGTACGTCCGATAACGTCCTTGAAGGCTACCACCAACTCTGATAAAGTCATCTTTTCTGCGTTATAGACAACCGGTGTCATCAGTCCATTGTCCATCCCAACCGCCATAGCCAAGTTGACATAGTTGTGAGTGATGATGGTTTTGCCATCTTCCGTCAATGACGCATTGATGTATGGATGTTTCATCAAGGTCTTAACAACTGCTAGAGAAAGCAAATCTGTTACAGTGACTTTCTTGCCAGTTGCTTCCATGATTGGATCCAATACCTTCTTACGAAGGGCCAACATTTGAGACATATCGACGTCATAGTTCAATGTAAAGGTTGGTGCTGTCAAATAAGATTCCACCATCCGTTGAGCAATCACCTTACGCATTGGTGTCATCGGAATTCGCTCGATTTCGCCATAAGGTGTCACATTATCTGGAGCTTCCTCTACCTTCTCAATTTGGGCAGGTGACTTAATGGTATCCTTCTCAATATTCTCAGGAAGGAAAGCAAGGACATCCTTCTTCATGATCTTGCCACGATGACCAGTTCCTTGGATTTCTTGCCAAGCAATATTGTGTTCTAAAGCAATTCGTTTTGCAAGTGGTGAAATGCGAACCACATTTGTGTCTTTATATGTTTCCACGTCTTCTTTGTGGACACGACCGTTTGCGCCTGAACCAGAAACATCATAGAGGTTGATCCCTAGATCATCCGCTAATTTTCTAGCCGCAGGAGTCGCTCTTAGCTTATCATCAGCCATGACCTCTCCTATTCTATACTAAGATATCAAGGACGAAGAGGACAAAGAAAAAATAGGAGATTGACGATGTGTTCGATGAACACAAGGAAATCTATCTTTTTTTTCACAGGCCTCCGTCCGGATTCAATTATAAGATACTAAGGGCGTCAAAAGTCACAGTGAAAATAGGAAACTTGACGAAGAAACTTTAGTTTCTAGGAAAGTTTATCTTTTTCACACAGACTTTAGCCCGAGTTCAATTTTATGATGCAAAGGGCGTTTAAAAGCGACCGAAAAACAGGAAATCAACGCAGACTTCGATGAAGTCAAGGAGATTTATCTTTTTTCCGAGCTTTTAGCCCGTGCTCTAATCTAAGATATCAAGGACGCAGAGAACTTTGCATCTTAAAGATACAAAGTTTCTTCGTCTAATTCAACAGATACTACATAATTTAAATTATGTCTTATTCTTTATTATACGTTTTCCGAATGGCATCTTTGATGCTTTCAACTGTTGGAATCATTGCATTTTCAAGGTTTTGTGCGTAAGGCATTGGCACATCTTCCCCCGCACAACGACGGATGGGTGCATCCAGATAATCAAATGCTTCTGATTCAGAAATGATAGCTGAGATTTCACCGATATAACCACTTGTTTTATGGGCGTCATTGACAAGGACGACTTTTCCTGTTTTCTTAACAGAATTAATAATAATCTCTTTATCAAGTGGAACCAAGGTACGTGGGTCTACTACTTCTACTGAAATGCCTTCTTCAGCCAATTCTTCAGCTGCTTGCATGACGCGACGAAGCATTTTCCCGTAAGTTACGACAGTGACATCAGTACCCTCACGTTTGATTTCTCCGACACCAAGTGGAATGGTATAGTCTGGATCAACAGGAACTTCCCCTTTTTGGTTGAATTCTGATTTGTATTCAAGAATGATAACTGGGTTGTTATCACGGATAGAAGACTTGAGAAGTCCTTTCATATCCGCTGGAGTTCCTGGAGCAACAACCTTCAAACCAGGAATATGGGTGAACCATGATTCCAAAGATTGGGAGTGTTGAGCTGCAGATCCAACTCCGTTACCGGCAGCACAGCGAACGGTCATCGGTACTTGCCCTTTTCCACCAAACATGTAGCGCGTCTTCGCAGCTTGGTTGACGATAGCATCCATGGCAATTACTGAGAAATCCATGAAAGTCATGTCAACGATTGGGCGAAGTCCTGTCATAGCAGCACCAGCAGCTGCTCCAGAAATAGCTGCTTCGGAAATCGGACAGTCACGAACACGTTCTGGTCCAAATTCTTCAAGCATACCTACAGATGTACCAAAGTCTCCACCAAAGACACCGACATCTTCACCCATCAAGAGTACATTTTCGTCGCGACGCATTTCCTCAGACAT
>CABREZ010000095.1 GCA_902470035.1 uncultured Streptococcus sp.
GTCCAAACGTTCCCATGGAAGGTCTATATCTGTCCGTCCCATATGACCGTATGCTGCTGTTTGACGGTAGATTGGACGTTTGAGGTCCAGCATTTGGATAATCCCTGCAGGGCGAAGATCAAAGATCTCACGCGCTGCTGCTTCTAATTTGCTCTCAGCAACAGTACTTGTACCAAAAGTATCGATACGAACAGATACTGGGTGAGCCACCCCGATCGCATAAGCCAATTGCACTTCTGCTTTCTTAGCAAGACCTGCCGCTACGATGTTTTTAGCAATGTAACGAGCTGCATAAGAAGCAGAACGGTCTACTTTAGTCGCATCCTTACCAGAGAAGGCACCACCACCGTGACGTGAATAACCACCATAAGTATCCACGATGATCTTACGACCTGTCAAACCGGAGTCCCCTTGAGGCCCACCAATAACAAAGCGACCAGTTGGATTGATGAAGAATTTAGTCTCCTCATCTAGATAAGAAGCTGGAATCACTTCTTTGATGACCTTGTTAATCACATCTTCGTGGATTTGTTCATTGCTGATATCTGGATCGTGTTGAGTTGAAATAACCACCGTATCCACGCGCACTGGCTGGTCATTTTCATCATACTCAACAGTGACTTGAGATTTGGCGTCTGGACGAAGGTAGCTAATTTCACCAGACTTACGTAGCTCTGCCAAGCGACGAACCAACTTGTGGCTGAGTGAGATTGGCAATGGCATGAGTTCTTCTGTCTCATCCACCGCAAAACCAAACATGAGACCTTGGTCACCAGCACCAATCAAGTCAAGTGGATCTTGATCCGCATTCCCACGAACTTCCAAGGCTTCATTAACCCCTTGAGCGATATCTGGAGATTGCTCCACTAAGGATGGGTGAACTCCTACCGTCTCCGCAGAAAAACCGTACTCTGTATTGGTATAACCAATCTCTGCAATGGTATCACGAACCACACGGTTAATATCGACATAAGCGGTCGTTGAAATCTCACCAAAGACATGCACGGAACCAGTATAAACAGCTGTTTCTGCAGCCACGTGGGCTTCTGGATCTTGCTCTAAAATAGCATCCAAAATAGCATCTGAAATTTGGTCTGCAATCTTATCTGGATGCCCCTCAGATACTGATTCAGACGTGAATAATTTACGTTCTGACATAAAAATGTCCCCCCTTAAAAAATAATCGTTATAGAGTTACAAAGAACTGGTAGATGCTTTCTACCACCTTATCGGGACCATATAACTTAACTATTATATCACGATTTTGCACCAGTTTTCCTTTTTTTATTAAAAGAAAAAGATATAGTTTGAAACTATATCTTATGAACTTAACCGCTATCCAACTCTAATCCCTACAATAACAAGGTCCCTATTAATACAAGGATAGTGGAAATGATAGATGGAATTCGAAATAGAAACCAATCAGGATCACCAGCCAAAAACATGGAGATGAAAAAGAAAGCTACAGAAACAAATAGAATCTCCTTACTGGCGAATGTCCTTCCAATGCCAAGCAGGACTGTTGCAATAATATAAGAAATCAGATGATATCCCAAAAAAATTAGGAAGGCAATCGCCCATCCTCCTACTATCAGAGCACCACCTATAAACAGTCCAAAATAGCCGATAGCAAAACAAAATGCAAAAGTTAGAAGGCCCGTATTAGGAACAGGTTTTTCTGGACCTTGAGCCATCATTGGTGGCTGAACAGAATTTTCTTGGCCTTGATCCGTCATTGGTGGCTGAGTAGCCCCTTCAGCCATATTATGATGCCCTTGGTTTGATTGATATTGTGGATCTTGATCTGTCATCTTTATCCCTCCTCTCTTATAATCTGATTGATTGGTTTTACCGTGTCTTCTACTCCTATTATACCCCATTTGATGAGCCATTGCATATGCGATTATTGGTGATAAATTTTATCTATCAAGTTGATAAATTATCCATATTATTCAAATGATTTTTTTCGTGTTACAATGACTGTATTATTTTCTAATCAGTAAGGTAGCATTTCTTTTTTCCTTGCTCATTAGAGAGGAGGAAATCATTTTTGGATTGGTCAATTGTTGAACAATATTTTCCACTCTACCAGCAGGCCTTTTTCTTGACCTTACACATTGCTGTATGGGGAATTTTAGGTTCATTTCTTTTAGGACTGATTGTGAGTAGCATCCGACATTATCGTCTACCGATTTTAAGTCAACTAGCTGGTTGTTACATCGAGCTTTCTCGAAATACACCGCTCTTGATTCAGCTCTTCTTCCTCTACTTTGGATTACCAAGGATAGGAGTTGTCCTTTCTTCAGAAGTCTGTGCAACGATTGGTCTCATCTTTTTAGGTGGTTCCTATATGGCTGAGTCCTTCCGAAGCGGTCTAGAAGCTGTCAGCCAAACCCAGCATGAAATCGGTCTCTCCATTGGGTTAACACCCAGACAGGTCTTTCGCTATGTGATCCTACCACAAGCGACTGCTGTCGCTCTGCCTTCCTTTAGCGCTAATGTCATTTTCCTGATTAAAGAGACCTCTGTATTCTCTGTAGTCGCTTTAGCTGACCTCATGTATGTCGCAAAAGATTTGATCGGACTTTATTACGAGACAGATATCGCCCTGACCATGTTGGTCATTGCCTATCTACTTCTCTTACTACCGATTTCACTTCTCTTTAGTTGGATAGAAAGGAGATTACGCCATGCAGGATTCGGGAATCCAAGTACTCTTTCAGGGAAATAATCTCCTTCGGATACTCCAAGGCTTGGGCGTAACCATTGGGATCTCCATCGTCTCTGTCTTCCTATCCATGATCCTTGGAACTCTACTCGGAATCGTGATGACTTCTCAATCAAAAGTCATTCGTCTGCTCACTCGCTTTTATCTGGAATTTATCCGGATTATGCCCCAGTTGGTCTTGCTCTTTATCGTATACTTCGGTTTGGCCCGCAATTTCAACATAAACATTTCTGGTGAAAGTTCATCTATTATCGTCTTTACCCTTTGGGGAACGGCTGAGATGGGGGATTTGGTCCGAGGGGCCATCACTTCTCTTCCAAAACACCAGTTTGAAAGTGGACAAGCCTTAGGATTAAGCAAGGTTCAACTATACCGCTACATCATCATCCCACAGGTTCTCAGACGATTGCTTCCACAAGCTATTAACTTGATTACCCGTATGATAAAGACAACCTCCTTAGTGGTCCTCATCGGGGTCGTAGAAGTTACCAAGGTCGGCCAACAAATCATCGATAGCAACCGCCTGACCATCCCTACCGCTTCTTTTTGGATTTATGGAACCATTTTAGTCTTGTACTTTATCGTCTGCTTCCCTATTTCCAAATTAGCAGGACAGTTAGAAAACCACTGGAGGAATTAATATGTCTGAAATCATTTTAGAAATCAAGGACCTAAAAAAATCCTTTGGAGACACTCCTATCCTCCAAGGGCTTTCCCTCAAGGTTCAAAAAGGGGAGGTCGTAGTGATCTTGGGGCCTTCTGGTTGTGGTAAGAGTACCCTCCTTCGTTGTATCAATGGCTTAGAAACTATCCAAGCTGGCGATATCCTCTTGGATGGTCAATCCATTACCAAAAACCAAAAAGACTTCCATCTGGTCCGCCAAAAGATTGGGATGGTCTTCCAAAGTTATGAACTCTTCCCTCATTTAGACGTTCTCCAAAACTTGATTCTTGGTCCTACAAAAGCTCAAGGACGAGCTAAAGAGGAAGTCATCAAGGAAGCAGAAGAGTTACTGGAACGGGTCGGTCTCTTGGAGAAGAAACATAGCTACGCAAGGCAGTTGTCTGGTGGACAGAAACAACGGGTAGCGATCATTCGTTCCCTCCTCATGCATCCAGAAATTATCCTCTTCGATGAGGTGACAGCCTCTCTAGACCCTGAGATGGTCCGGGAAGTCCTAGAACTCATCAACGACCTGGCCCAAGAAGGACGGACCATGATTCTGGTGACCCACGAGTTACAGTTCGCACAAGCCATTGCCGATCGGATTATTTTCTTGGATCAGGGCATAATTGCCGAAGAAGGAAGTGCTCACTCCTTCTTTACCAACCCACAAACCCAACGAGCACAAGAATTTTTAAATGTATTTGACTTTAGCCAATTTGGCTCATATCTATAAAGGAGATTTTTATGAAATTCATTAAAGCAATTTTAGTTCTATTCACTTTCGCCCTTGCTCTGCTCTTTATCACTGCTTGTGGCTCTAGCAAGTCATCATCTTCTTCTACCGGCTCGAAAGCACGTACTATTGAAGAAATCAAGAAAAGTGGCGAGCTTCGTATCGCAGTCTTTGGAGACAAAAAACCATTTGGGTATGTTGATAACGATGGATCATACCAAGGTTACGATATCGAACTGGGAAACCAATTAGCTAAAGACCTTGGTGTCAAACCGAAATATGTTTCAGTGGATGCGGCTAACCGTGCTGAATACTTGATTTCTAATAAAGTGGATATCACCTTAGCCAACTTCACTGTAACAGATGAGCGGAAGAAACAAGTAGACTTTGCCCTTCCTTACATGAAGGTTTCACTCGGTGTGGTGTCTCCTAAAGATAAAGTCATCACAGATGTGAAACAATTGGAAGGAAAAACCTTGATCGTAACCAAGGGAACCACTGCTGAAACCTACTTCGAAAAGAACCATCCAGAAGTAAAACTTCAAAAATATGACCAATACAGCGATGCCTATCAAGCTCTCCTAGATGGACGTGGCGATGCCTTCTCAACAGACAACACAGAAGTCCTTGCTTGGGCCCTTGAAAACAAAGGATACGAAGTTGGAATTACTTCACTTGGTGATCCAGATACTATCGCACCAGCAGTTCAAAAAGGAAACAAAGAACTCCTCGATTTCATTAACGATGACATTAAAAAGCTTGGAAAAGAGAACTTCTTCCACAAAGCTTATGAAAAAACTCTTCACCCGACCTACGGAAATGCTGCAAAAGCAGATGATCTCGTTGTTGAAGGTGGCGAAGTGAAATAACAAATAAGAGAGTGGGACAGAAATCGGTAATTCGTTAGAATTCGATTTCGTCGTTCCACC
>CABREZ010000096.1 GCA_902470035.1 uncultured Streptococcus sp.
CCAGATAGGGGTCCTTATCAAATTTTAACTTGAGGTATTTGGTCAGACTGGATACCGATAAATACTCTGACATGGTTCCCCTTTCACACGGAAAATTCTAGTATAAATTATACCAAAAATAAGCGGAAAAATCTGATTCTACCTACGGAAAAAAGCCCCAGATTTCATCATCTGAGACTTTCTTTTTTATTGGATTTTTGAAAGGCAGATTTCCCTCATCCATTTGGGAATTTCTTTACTAATCGCTGTCGGCAAAACCACGTAGGCTTTCTTGCTCAAGTCATCTGCAATGGCCGAATGAAGGTAGGTCGCGACTACCACGCGCTCATACAGCCCAACCTGTGGAAATTGACCTGCAAAACCTGCGATCATCCCTGCCAAGGTATCGCCCATTCCTCCAGTTGCCTGGTAAGGACCACCAACTGTTAGTTGGTAATAATCTGCTTGCCCTTGTTGCCAAATCCTAGTCTGGGGTCCCTTTTGGACCAGAATACTTGCTGGAGGAAGTTGGGATAGAGCCAGCCTTGTTGCTTCTTCCCCTTGGTCTCCAATCGCTATACCTGACATCGCCTCCCATTCTTTTCGATGAGGAGTAAAGACCAGATGCGCTTGAGGAAGAGGCAAAGCTAAGCGCGTGTAGAGGCTAATAGCTCCGCCATCTAGAATCAACACTTGGTGAGGCTGAACCCTGTCAAAAACTAGCTGTACAAGATGTGTCCCTAGATCATTGTCCTTAAGACCCGGCCCCAACAAAATAACGCCTGCTTTGGCGATTTGCTCAGTCAATAACTCTTGGTCAGTCACAGCAAATGCCATAGCTTCAGGTAGCTGACTATGGAGAGCAGGAATATTCTCCTGGTCTGTCGCAACCGTTACCAGGCCCGCTCCACTATGAACAGCTGCTATGGCAGCCATCATAATAGCTCCCCCGTAAGGGTAGGTTCCTCCAATCAAGAGAAGACGACCATAGTCTCCCTTGTAGGAGTCTGACGAACGACTAACAATAACTTGTTGTAGCAATGTTTGGTCAACTCTTAGCATAAGCTTTCCTTCTTTCTCTCTTTATTTTATCACGTTTAGACTAAAAAAAGGAGGAAAGCAAGTTCCAACCTTCAAAATTTTTCTAATCATTCTACAGCTACAAACACTGTCCCGACTTCATCCAAGCTGGTTTATTTTTTCAAGGCCCGAACAGCTGCCTCATAGGTCTGAGACATGAGCATGGTAATCGTCATAGGACCAACGCCACCTGGTACTGGAGTGATGTAGCTCGCTAGAGGAGCTACCTGTTCATAGTCCACATCTCCACAGAGCTTCCCATTTTCGTCACGGTTCATACCGACATCAATAACGACAGCTCCCTCTTTAACAAAGTCAGCTGTAACAAAATTTGCACGACCGATTGCCACCACTAAGATATCGGCTTTTCTAGCAATTTTTGCCAAATGATGAGTCCGCGAATGGGTCAAGGTCACCGTTGCATTTTTTGCTAGAAGAAGCTGGGCCATTGGTTTTCCAACGATGTTGGAACGGCCAATGACGACTGCATTTTTCCCTTCGACATCAATATCGTATTCCCGGAACATTTCCATGATCCCAGCAGGAGTTGAGGGAACCATCACCGGATTACCTGCCCAAAGATGCCCCATATTGAGAGGGTGGAAGCCGTCGACATCCTTGTTGGGATCAATGGCTAGTAAGACAGCCTCATCATCGATATGTGCTGGTAGAGGCAACTGGACCAAAATACCATGCCAGAGTGGATCCTGATTGTAGCGGTCAATGAGGGCCAATAAGTCTTCTTGGGAAATACTCTCGGGCACTCGAACGACTTCACTTCGAAATCCTGCTGCCAAAGCTGACCGTTCTTTATTTCGGACATAGACCTGGCTAGCTGGGTTTTCTCCCACCAAAATCACCACCAAACCTGGGACCTGACCAGTCTCAGCCTTTAAGTGAGCGGTTTTTTCTGCTAATTCCCCTTGCAATTTTACTGCCAAGGCCTTCCCATCAATCACATGTGTCATCTCAATCTCTTTTCTATTCAATATCTTCTCTATTATATCAGATTTGTGAACCTGCTCCTAACACTTCTTGATTAGACAAGGTTATAAGAAGAAACTATAACTTTTTTCTTCCAACAAAAAAGAGACTAGATGGTCTAGACTCTTGATTGATACTCCTTAGTACAACAATTCGTAGATTTCCATTGCGATTAAGTCAATGCTATCGAATGTATAGGTCTCACGAGCTTCTACATCACGAAGAGTAAATACTGATCCATTTTCTTCATCATAGTTGTAAGCTACTTCAGCAACTACAACTCCTTCACGTTCAAAATTACGTTTTAAGTTTCCACCGTCTTTCGTCATCGCTTCCAAACGGCTGATAATTCGTACCAAATGTGATTCCATTTTGATTCTCCTATTTACTTTCTACTCTCCTATTTTATCATAAAAGAAGGAGGAAATTCCAATAAAAATCAACTTTTCCGCTATTTTCCTCTTTATTCCATGCCTAAAACCGGACTTCATACTAAATTCTTGCAAACTTTTAGAATACTGCTATAATGAAACTATAAAAGTTTGACTATTTCTGACCAATAGTTTTTACACTTTTTACCCTAGAGAAAGAGGTAAGAGAATGCTTTGTCAAAACTGTAAAATCAACGATTCAACCATTCATCTTTATACGAACGTGAATGGTCACCAACAACAAGTAGACCTTTGCCAGAACTGCTATCAAATTATGAAAACCGATCCTAACAATAGTCTCCTGACAGGATTAAACCAACAAAATCGCGGAGGGCGGGATCCTTTTGAAGATTTCTTCAATCAACTGGGCAACTTCCAAGCCCCCCAAGAACCTCAAACGCCACCAACTCAATCTGGAGGGGGCTATGGTGGCGGAAATGGCTACGGTTCAAATGGGAACGGTCGTTCTTCAGGACCGAATAGAGCCCAAGCCAAACAACAACCAAAAGGCCTCTTAGAAGAGTTCGGAATCAATGTCACAGAAATTGCTCGTCGCGGCGATATCGATCCGGTCATTGGTCGTGATGAAGAGATTCTCCGTGTCATCGAAATTCTCAACCGTCGTACAAAAAACAACCCTGTCTTGATCGGTGAACCTGGTGTCGGAAAAACTGCTGTCGTAGAAGGGCTAGCTCAAAAGATTGTCGATGGGGATGTCCCTCATAAATTGCAAGGCAAGCAAGTTATTCGCTTAGACGTTGTTAGTCTTGTTCAAGGAACTGGGATCCGAGGCCAATTTGAAGAGCGTATGCAACAATTAATGGAGGAAATCCGTCGCCGTGAAGATGTGATTTTATTCATCGACGAAATTCATGAAATCGTCGGTGCTGGATCTGCTGGAGACGGCAACATGGATGCTGGAAACATCCTCAAACCAGCCCTCGCTCGTGGCGAATTGCAATTAGTCGGTGCGACAACACTTAATGAATACCGGATTATCGAGAAGGATGCAGCACTTGAACGCCGGATGCAACCCGTTAAGGTCGATGAGCCAACGGTTGAAGAAACTATCACCATCCTCAAAGGGATTCAAAAGAAATATGAGGACTACCACCACGTCCACTACACAGATGGTGCCATCGAAGCTGCAGCACTCCTCTCCAATCGCTATATCCAAGACCGCTTCTTGCCCGACAAGGCCATTGACCTCTTGGATGAAGCTGGCTCTAAGATGAATTTAACCCTCAATTTCGTCGATCCAAAGGTCATTGACCAACGCTTAATTGAAGCTGAAAATCTCAAAGCCCAGGCGACGCGTGATGAAGATTTCGAAAAAGCTGCCTACTTCCGTGACCAAATCGCTAAGTACAAAGAAATGCAAGGGCAACAGGTCACTGATCAAGATACGCCAGTTATTAGCGAAAAGACCATCGAACACATCGTCGAACAAAAGACCAATATTCCAGTTGGAGATTTGAAAGAAAAAGAACAATCCCAATTAATCAACTTGGCGGCTGATTTGAAGGCTCATGTCATCGGCCAAGATGAGGCTGTTGAAAAAATTGCTAAGGCTATCCGTCGTAATCGGGTAGGACTTGGAACGCCCAACCGTCCAATCGGTAGCTTCCTCTTTGTTGGACCGACTGGCGTCGGGAAGACAGAGTTGTCCAAACAATTGGCTATCGAACTCTTCGGTTCTGCTGACAGTATGATTCGCTTTGATATGAGCGAATACATGGAGAAACATGCCGTTGCTAAACTGGTCGGCGCCCCTCCAGGATATGTTGGTTACGAAGAAGCAGGCCAGCTGACTGAAAAAGTACGTCGCAACCCCTACTCTCTAATTCTCTTGGATGAGGTAGAAAAGGCCCATCCTGATGTCATGCATATGTTCCTCCAAGTCTTAGACGATGGGCGCTTGACAGATGGTCAAGGACGAACAGTGAGCTTCAAAGATACCATCATCATCATGACTTCCAATGCGGGAACTGGAAAAGCGGAGGCTAACGTTGGTTTTGGGGCGGCTCGTGAAGGACGTACCAATTCTATCCTCGGTGAACTTGGAAACTTCTTTAGTCCAGAATTCATGAACCGTTTTGATGGTATTATTGAATTTAAACCCTTGTCTAAAGAAAACCTCCTTCAAATCGTCACTCTTATGCTTGATGATGTCAATCAACGCTTAGCCCACAATGATATCCACCTGGATGTTACCGATAAGGTCAAGGAGAAACTGGTTGATTTGGGCTACGATCCAAAAATGGGAGCTCGTCCACTTCGTCGTACCATTCAAGACTATATCGAAGATGCCATTACAGATTACTACTTAGAAAATCCTAGTGAAAAAGATTTGAAGGCTGTCATGGCCAGCAATGGAAAGATATGTATCAAAGGAAAGAACAAACCTGCGAACGAAGCAGAAAAAGCAACTGAATAATCGCATTTAAAGTGGCTGGGAAAAAAGTCCTAGCCTCTCAATTGTCTTTGGATTGTCGAGCAAGACGCAGTGGTTGAGTGGGCTCTACTACGCTGA
>CABREZ010000097.1 GCA_902470035.1 uncultured Streptococcus sp.
AGGGATGAATTTTAAACTCTTAACGCACTTCTGCATTCACTTTTTCTTCGAGTGATGCTTGGATTTTTTCCATATAGCGAGCGACTTCTTCGTCTGTCAAGCTATCTTCTGGATTTTGGAAAGTCAAGCTATAGGCCATGGACTTCATTCCAACTCCTAGTTTTTCACCTGAGAAGACGTCAAAGAGTTTGATGCCTGTCAAACGTTTCACACCTGCAGCTTGGATGGCATCAACCACCTCTTGGTGAGTCACTTCTGCTTTGAGGAGAAGGGCGATATCACGGCTGACTGCTGGGAATTTCGTAATTTCCACAAAGGCTGCTGCTGGTTGAAGGGCTGCTTCAATAGCCGAAAGGTTAAGCTCAGCTACATAAGTTTCTGGAATATCGTAAGCCTTAGCCGTAACAGGGTGCACTTGACCAAGGAAACCGACTACTTGATCACCAAGTGAGATCAAGGCTGTACGTCCTGGGTGAAGACTCTTGATCTCTTGCGTTGCTGTATAGGTTGCTTCAAGACCCAAGCGAGTAAAGAGGGCTTCCAAAATTCCCTTAGCATAGAAGAAATCAACTGGAACCGCTGCTGTTTGGAAGTCTTTTTCAGCGACTAAACCTGTCAAGGCAAAAGCAAAGCTGTTGATTTCATTTGGCAAGTCTTCTTTTGGATTACCCGTTTGCTCGAAGACTTTTCCAATCTCGTAAAGAGCCAAGTCTTTGTTCTTACGCGCTACGTTGTAGGCAACTGTATCCAAAATACCTGAAACTATATTTTGACGGAGGACAGAGCGGTCCACTGTCATTGGCCACATGAGCTCAGTTAAGTTGCTTGGTGCAGTCGTAAACTCCACTGCTTTTTCAGGAGTTGTCAGAGCGTAGGTGATGATTTCTGTCAATCCAGCACCTTCTGCAATGGTACGAACTTGACGGCGCAATTTTTGTGTAGCTGTCAACTCACCAGCTGTCCCATCATCTTTTGGAAGACTGGTTGGCAAGCGATCGTAACCATAAATACGAGCGATTTCTTCAAAGAGGTCCGCTTCAATCGTGATATCCCAACGGCGACGAGGGACGCTGACAGTAAAGCTTTCAGCATTTCCAGAAAGGCCAAATCCAAGACGACGGAAGACATCCTCTACATCCGCGTAGGAAAGCTCAGTACCAAGGACACGGTTAACGTCTGCAAGAGTAGAAGAAACTTCTACATCAGAAGTGTCCAACTGTCCTGCTGAAACAATGCCCTTACGCACTGTCGCACCAGCCAATTCAGCAATCATGCTTGCTGCTGCATCAAGGGCTTCATTAACGGTTGCCACATTGATGCCTTTTTCAAAGCGAGAAGATGATTCAGAACGAAGGTTGAGACGACTACTTGTCTTACGAATAAATTTGCCATTGAAGACAGCAGCTTCAAGGACGACACGACTAGACTTTTCAGAGATTTCTGTAGCCTCTCCGCCCATGACGCCTGCAAGGGCTACTGGTTTGTCAGCAACAGTAATCACTAAATCCGTTGTTTCTAACTCACGTTTTTCCCCATCCAAGGTCACTAATTTCTCACCAGCACGTGCTTCACGCACACGGATATCAGTTCCTTCAAAGGTATCCAAGTCAAAGGCATGCATAGGCTGACCAAAGTAAAGCAAGATATAGTTGGTCACGTCAACGACATTATTAATCGGACGGATGCCTTCGTTCATGAGGAGGTTTTGCAACCATTGTGGACTTGGTGCGATGGTCACATTGTCCAAGATGCGGGCTGTATAATAAGGAGCCTTGTCTGTATCAATGCTGACAGAAAGAGCATCCGATGCGGCTTGGTCTGTTTCTGTTAAAGTAAATTCTTTAAAGTTGACTGCCTTGTCATAGATAGCTGCTACTTCGTAAGCTACCCCACGCATAGAAAGAGCGTCTGCACGGTTAGGTGTGATAGAAAGCTCGATGATTTCATCATCCAAGTCGAGGTAAGAGAAGACTTCCTCACCTGGAACTGCATTTTCTGGCAAGATTTGGATGCCATCTGCAAATTCTTTTGGTACAACGGAGTCAGAAATCCCTAATTCACCAAGTGAACAGATCATTCCGAGTGACTCTAAGCCACGGATTTTCCCTTTTTTAATCTTGTAGTTATCCGCGATACGGGCACCCGGAAGAGCCACCATGACCTTGATGCCTGCACGCACATTTGGCGCTCCACAGACGATCTGACGGGCTTCTTCTTCACCCACATTGACTTGGCAGACATGAAGATGTGTTTCGGGTACATCTTCACAAGACAAGACTTCTCCGACGACAATTTTTGAGAGACCAGCAGCAGGTGATTCCACACCTTCTACTTCGATCCCTGTGGTTGACATTTTTTCAGCCAACTCTTGTGATGGTACATCAATGTCCACCAATTCTTTTAACCATTTATAACTAACTAACATATGTAAGATACCAAGGGCCATGCTGAAATCTAGATAGCTTTCCTAGATCTCCATCCACCCTCGTTTTGATCCTTTCATTTTGTGTTTTCCAGCTCGAGGCGAGCTTAGGAAGGTCTAATAACCTCCCCTTCTCTAGAATAGAAGTTTCTTGTTCCTTCTAGGTCAATTTCTTTCTCAACAACCAGTCTGTATCCACGGTATCTCCGGTGACATACTGGTGTTCACTAAATCGTTCAAATCCAAAGCGATAGTAAAAATCTTGCGCCTTAAAGTTGCGTTCCCAGACGCCTAGCCAAGCCCACTCAAAGCCACGGCTCTTTGCTTGATCCAGCGCAAAGCTAAACATTTCCTTGCCAAAACCAGCCCCATGCCATTCCTTTTTGACATAGATCCGTTGGATCTCAAAGGACTTGTCCATCTCTACTGGCTCGGTCTGTGCCTGGCCCCAGTTGATCTTGAGAAAACCACAGATTTCTTGTTCTTCATTGAGGACAAAATAGGTTTCAGATTCTGGATCTCGCAGATCCTTCTCGATTTGCTCCAAAGAGAGCACGGTGGAGAAGTAATCTTCCAAATCTTTCTCAACAATATAGGGACCAAAGGTATCCCGGTAGGTTTCCACCTCTAGGTCACGTAAGGTCTGTACCTGGTCGATTTTTACTCTAACTAACATGATTATTTAAACTGTTCTGAGAAGCGAACATCTCCTTGATAGAAGCCACGGATATCATTGATTCCATAACGAAGCATGGCTACACGCTCCTGACCAAGTCCGAAGGCGAATCCTGAATAGACTGTTGAATCAATGCCACTCATCTCAAGCACGCGTGGGTGAACCATACCGGCCCCCATGATTTCGATCCAACCGGTCTTCTTACATACATTACATCCCGCTCCACCACATTTGAAGCAAGAGACATCGACCTCAACGGAAGGCTCAGTAAATGGGAAGTAAGAAGGACGCAGACGGATTTGACGTTCTGCACCAAACATCTTTTGCACGATCAACTGAAGCGTTCCTTGAAGGTCTGCCATAGAAATGTTCTTCCCAACAACCAAACCTTCGATCTGATGGAACTGGTGGCTGTGGGTCGCATCATCTGTATCCCGACGGAAAACACGCCCTGGAGAGATCATTTTCAAAGGTCCCTTGCTAAAGTCATGCGCATCCATCGCCCGCGCTTGAACTGGTGAAGTGTGGGTTCGAAGCAAGATTTCTTCTGTGATGTAGAAGGTGTCCTGCATATCCCGCGCAGGGTGATCTTTTGGAAGGTTCATGCGTTCAAAGTTGTAGTAGTCTTTTTCGACTTCAAACCCATCGACGACTTGGTAGCCCATCCCGATAAAGATATCTTCGATTTCTTCGCTGGTTTGGGTCAAGACATGACGGTGACCACTTGCGACTGGACGTCCTGGTAGGGTCACGTCGATACTCTCACTAGCTAATTTGGCTTGGACTTTCTTTTCTTCCAAAAGCTTAGCTGTTTCTTCAAAGGCAGCCGTCAAGACATCACGCGCTTCATTGACATGTTTTCCGATAACCGGACGCATTTCAGCAGAGACATCTTTCATCCCTTTAAGGATTTCAGTAAGGGAACCTTTTTTCCCAAGGACAGAGACGCGTAACTCTTGCATCTCTTTTTCATTTTCAGCAGAGATTTGCTTCAAAGCTGCCAGCGTTTCTTCCCGAAGCGCTTTTAATTGTTCTTCAATCGTTGACATATTTCCTCCATCATGGTCTTCACTCAGACATAGAAAAAACCACGCGCCACACCCACATTCGGAGCGTTGACACGCGGTACCATCCGTCTTTTATCTGAAACTCAGACCTTAATTTCTAAATCCTTGCGCAAGTGAATTCACTCAACTTTCATGCAAAGAGCTTTCAGTCACGGCTCTTCTCCCTGTTGCACTTCCCTTGAGGTACTAGTCTTGCAGATTTCTATTCAATTACATTCTAGTTTATCAGATTTTTAGTTAAAAAACAAGTTAGATGAGACTAATTTCAATAGACAAAGAAACAAGACGCAGGGCATTATTTATTTGCCTTGTCTGTTTCATCTGCTTTCCTTTTCAATAGAAGAGTTGCTGCTTGGTTAAAACCATCACACCAGTTATACCATTTTGCTTCATACTCATCTTGAGGTAAGATACGATGTTTTAAATCCAAAACAGAGGATATCTTTCTTTCCTCACAAGCTTGCGCATAGAGATGATAAATTTCATCACCACCATCTTTATCAAACTCAGCAGAAATCGTATCCCGACCTGCCAATAAAGCCTGATAAGCCCTGTGATGCCCGTCTGTAATCAAGAAGCGATTTCCAAATGCAAGAACACTAATTGGATCTACATTGATGATGTCTGCCGACTGATCCAGCATCTGAATAGCTTGTAACTTCTTTTCTGATAAATATAGTTGGGTCGGATGAAGATCTGTTATATTAACTTCCATATCTTTCTCCTCTATCATGAGTAACAAAGCTGGTCGTGAGCACT
>CABREZ010000098.1 GCA_902470035.1 uncultured Streptococcus sp.
TTTTACCAGTACCGTTTGGCAATACCATTGCTCCACGGATTTGTTGGTCAGCTTTTTTAACGTCGATGTTCAAGTTGTAAGCAACTTCTACAGTTGCGTCAAATTTTGCAAAGTTAGTTTCTTTTGCAAGAGCTACAGCTTCTTCTACGCTGTATGCTTTTGTGCTGTCGATCTTTTCAAGTGCAGCACGAAGTTGTTTGCTTTTTTTAGCCATTTTATCTTTCTCCTTGTAATGTGGTCATATCGATTTTCATCTCCCACGTCACTCGTCTCATGATCAAGTGTATTGCGGGCAAATAGGATTGTTACAATTAGTCAGTAACAGTGAATCCCATAGAACGAGCAGTACCTTCGATCATACGCATTGCAGACTCAATGTTTGCAGCGTTCAAATCTGGCATCTTAGTTTCAGCGATTTGTTGTACTTGTGCACGAGTTACAGTTGCAACTTTCGTTTTGTTCGGTGTACCTGAACCTTTTTCAACACCTGCAGCTTTTTTCAAAAGAACAGCAGCTGGTGGTGTTTTTGTAACGAAATCGAATGATTTGTCTTCATAAACAGTGATAACAACTGGGATGATCATACCAGCTTGATCAGCTGTACGAGCGTTAAACTCTTTAGTGAATCCCATGATGTTGATACCTGCTTGACCAAGTGCTGGTCCAACCGGTGGAGCTGGAGTAGCTTTACCAGCAGGGATTTGCAATTTTACAAGTTTTTCGACTTTTTTAGCCATTTCTTAAATCCTCCTTTGTGGTTTTGGCGGTAATTACAGATTTTTACCTCCCACAAGTATGCTCTGCGCATACCTTTCTATTATACACTATTTTCTTCCGAATGCAAGAAAAAATTTCATTTCCATCACACTTTTTTTACTTTTGTGATAAAATGGAGGTATGTTAATAAAAGTTGCTTCCCTTGTATTTATTTTTTTGACTCTGATTCTCAGTGGGATTATTATTCGAGTCTTTAAACTGCGTCGTTATGGCTTGAATTTTGCCGACCTGGCTTTTCCTCTTTTTGCGCTAGAATACTATTTAATTTCAGATGCGGCTTACTATCATAATTTGTTGCCACAATTGTTATTGGCCTTGTCCCTTTTAGCTATTGGCTTAACCATTTATTTTTTGAAAAAGAGACGTAGTTTTTACTATCCGAAATTTTTTAAGTACTTTTGGCGAGCAGGCTTCCTCATGACCTTCTTCCTTTACCTCATTATGACGATCAGTCTCTTCATCTGATCTATAGCAACAATAAAACGGTATAAACTAAAATCATAGTTCATACCGTTTTTCTATTTGTTTCTGGACTTATGCAGATGGGTTACTAAGGAATAAACAAGACGATTCATCAACCATAAGACTCCTTCCATGACCAGTCCTAGGACAAGGGTCAAGATCCAGCCAGTCAGATGAAGATGGCTGAGATTAAAAACGGAAGAAAATACAAAAACCGACAGGCAAAATCCAACTATATTCAGAAGGATGATGCCCAATTTTACATGATTAAAGGGAAGGCTGAGTTGGTATACTTTTGTAAAGCCAATCAATGCCAGCAAGTAAATAGAGATGGTCGAAATTTCTCCCTGACTTAATGCAAGGAAAGGACCCAGAACCACAAGGAAAAGGACTGATATGAGATTGGTCAAGGCAGCTGGAAGAGCTTGCTCTATCACGGTTTCCATAAAGTCTCCTTCTATCCGGGCACGATTCTTCTCCAAGGCCAGCAAGAAACCGGGGATTCCAATGGTAAATCCACTGATCAAGGACATCTGAGAAGCCTGGATGGGATAGGTGAAACTAAAGAGAATGGCCAAAATAGCCAATAAAATTGAAAAGATATTCTTGACCAAAAAGAGACTCGCCGAACGTTGAATATTGTTGACCACTCGGCGACCTTCATCCACAATAGATGGCATGTGAGAAAAGTCCGAATCTAAAAGCACAACCTGGGCCACCTTTTTGGTCGCATCATGTCCCGTATTCATGGCAATACTACAATCTGCCTTTTTCATAGCGAGGATATCATTGACCCCATCTCCTGTCATTCCAACCTTATGACCATCCGCCTGCAAGCTCTCTACGAGGATTTGTTTTTGTTCTGGACTAACCCGCCCAAAGACGGTGTAGGTCCGTGCCGCCTCTACTACCTCCTCACGCGTCTTGAGCTGACTAGCATCTACCACTTGATCCGCATGAGGAATACTTGCTTTCTGAGCAACGGCAGCAACTGTAACAGGATGATCCCCTGAAATAACCTTGATGGTCACCCCTTGTTTTTGGAAATAGGCGAAGGTTTCAGGAGCAGTCGACCGAACAGGATTCTCCAAGACTATGGCTAGAAGGGGAAGGACTGGAGCTTCTAATACTTCCGTCAACTGCTCCCCCTGGTAACACCCCAAAATGAGGACACGCGACCCTCGTTCAATCTCTGGTTGCCACACGTCTTGGTAAGCATCGAGATCATCTCTCAGCAAAACATCCGGTGCCCCTAATAGGTAGATCCCTTCTTGGAACTGAAGTCCCCCGAATTTCTTCTTAGATGAAAAAGGAAGGCGGTCTTGAACGGGCCATACTTGGGCGGGTTGGACGTAGTGAGACTTGCGAATGGCCGTAATGGTATCATTTTGATCTTCACTTGCTTGGAGATAGTGACTTAATATTTCATTACCTTCTTTTTCATCTAGCGCCAAGGGGAGGAGCTCACTTACCTGCATCCTGTGTTCGGTAATGGTTCCCGTCTTGTCTAGACAGAGGACGTCGATACGAGATAGGGTTTCAATCCCCTTCATACTATTGAGCAGGACCTTTTGAAGGGCTAAACGGGTTGCTCCAAGCACCAAGGCCAGAGTCATTAAGAGGTAGAGTCCCTCTGGGATCATCCCAATGATGGCACCGACCATAGAGGTGATGCTAACTTTGAGGGTTTCTTGATTTCCTAGATAACTCTGCAAAAACAAGAGCAAGCCAATCGGGAGGAGAATCATTCCAATCATTCGGACAAGTCCATCAACTGCATGAACCATTTCAGATTCTTCGTGTCCCTTGACTTTTTTTGCGGAGAGACTCAGCTGATTAATATAAGACGCATCTCCTACTTGTTCCAAGACGGCAACTGCCTGACCTGAAATGACAAAACTACCTGACATGAGTTGTTGATTCTCACCTTTAGGGATTTCATCTGCTTCACCTGTTAATTGGGACTCATCGACCATAATCGAGCCATCTAGAATCTTGGCATCTGCATAGATCTGATCCCCTGCTTGGAACAAGACAACATCCCCCTCTACCACCTGGTCGACAGGAAGGTCCAGCCGTTCTCCTTCACGAATCACTCTAGCTTTCTCCACTTGAAGGAGGCGCATCTTATTCAAAATCCGACGGGACCGCAATTCTTGAACAATCCCAATCAAGGAGTTAACGACTACAATGGGAACAAATAACATATTGTTCCAAGACCGTACTAGTATCAATAAAATAGCTAGAATACCAAAAACCAGGTTGAAATAAGTAAAGACATTTGAATAAATAATCTCTCTCGTCGACTTTTCTGCCGTGATGGTTACTCGATTTTGTTTGCCTTCTCTGATTCTGCTTTGGACTTGCTCATTCGTTAGCCCGCTATATCGCTTCTCTTCCATATTTTCTTCTTTCTTTTTTCTGTATCTAGTTTAGCAAAAAGAATGTCTTCTGGCTTGGGACTAGAGACCGAAGATGGTGTAGACCTATTCGTGAAGTTCAAGAGGTAAGCCATCTGGATCAAAGAAGAAGGCCATTTTGCGCCCATCAAAATCGTCCACCCGTAGCTCTGTATGAGGAATTCCCAATTGGTCAAACTCTGCTAGATAGGCTTGAACATTTTCCACTTTAAAAGCCAGATGACGGAGACCGGTATGTTCTGGATGAGGGAGAAAGGGTCTCTTTGGGGCATCTGGTTTGATAAATATTTCTAAAGTCAGATTTCCCTTTCGAATATTAAAGAGAATATCCTGCTTTTCTGGTCGATGGTGTTCGTCTAAAGGTACGAAGCCTAACTTGTCTACATAAAATTCTCTGGTTTTGTCATAATCGTGGCCAATAATGGCAATGTGGTGAATGGTATCGAGATGCATCTGCTATCCTTTCTTTTTATTCGTAAACAAAACCTGCCCTTTGTACAGGCAGGTTTTTGCTATTGTCAAATATCTCATTCCTTCTTCATTTAAAGAAAGATTAATTGGTCTGCAAGACCTTTCTTGGCTTGGTTCCTTCAGCTGGTCCGATGACACCCGCCGCTTCCAAGTCTTCCATGAGGCGGGTCGCCCGGTTGAAGCCAACCGATAGGCGACGTTGAATCATTGACGCACTAGCTTTCTGAGTTTCAATGACGAGAGCCTTAGCCTCTTCAAAGAGTGGATCACCCTCGTCGGAGCCACCCATGCCTCCGTCAAAGTCTGACTCGGATACTTCGCCAGGATCAAAGGCATCGTCATAATCCGCTTCTGCTTGTTCTTTGACAAAGTTGACAATCCGCTCGACATCGTCATCTGAGATAAAGGATCCCTGTAGACGAATCGGGTGGTTTTCATCGATCGGTTTAAAGAGCATATCTCCCCGACCGAGCAACTTCTCTGCTCCATTTTCATCTAAGATGGTCCGTGAGTCGGTCCCGGATGATACCGCAAAAGCGACACGGGAAGGCACATTGGCTTTGATCAAACCTGAAATAACATCAACCGATGGCCGTTGAGTCGCAAGGATCATGTGGATCCCAGCCGCACGCGCCTTCTGTCCAAGACGAATAATAGCATCTTCCACTTCCTTACTTGCCACCATCATCAAGTCTGCCAACTCATCGACAATGACCACAATCAATGGAAGTGGTACTTGCTTCATCTCAGACTGGG
>CABREZ010000099.1 GCA_902470035.1 uncultured Streptococcus sp.
AGACCTTAGGCTCAAAACTAAGTCATGGAACTTCTTCGAAGTTCGCTGACGTCCGTACTCACCTAAGGGAAGTTTTTCATAAGACTTTATCTTCAATCTGAAAGAGGCTACATCGTAGCCTCTTTCTTATTCTTGGTCAAAATCGTAAAGGGTAGTTGAAAGGTAACGTTCTCCATTATCCGGTGCCAAAGCCAAGACTTTTTTACCAGCTCCAAGCTCTTTAGCGACTTCAATTGCTGCATAGATAGCGGCAGCAGATGAAATTCCAACTAAGAATCCTTCTTTTCCACCAATGTAGCGACCTAATTCTAAAGCTTGTTCAGAAGTGACACGGATAACGCCATCATAAGAATTGGTATCCAGCGTTTCAGGAATGAAACCTGCTGACAATCCTTGGATTTTGTGTGGTCCAGGTTTTTCACCAGAAAGAATCGCTGATTCATCTGCTTCGACTGCATAGACTTGGACAGCTGGGTTGACTTTTTTCAAGGCATGAGAAACACCTGAAATAGTTCCACCAGTTCCAACACCACTGACGTAAGCATCCAATCCATTTGGTCCAAAAGCTTCTAAAATTTCTTGTCCAGTTGTTGCTTCATGTACTTCTGGGTTGGCGCTATTGTTAAATTGGAGGGGAAGGAAACCGTTTCGTTCTGCAGCGATTTCTTCTGCTTTAGCGATAGCTCCTTTCATTCCTTCGCTACCTGGCGTTAAGACAAGTTCTGCTCCATAAGCTTGAATGATTTTCCGACGTTCAACACTCATGGTTTCAGGCATGACGATGACGACTTTATACCCTTTGGCAGCCCCGACCCATGACAAACCAATTCCTGTATTTCCGCTGGTTGCTTCAACGATAGTAGAACCGGGTTGAAGAAGACCATCTCGTTCTGCTTTTTCAATCATGCTAAGAGCAATCCGGTCTTTGACAGATGAACCAGGGTTGAAGGCTTCTAATTTAACATAGACATCAGCAGCCCCTTCAGGTACTAAATGGTTCAATTTTACAATAGGTGTTTTTCCGATTAATTCTGTAATATTTTGATAGATTGGCATACGATATACACTCCTTTGTTAGTGTATCCAGTATACCGCCAGTAAGAAGGTTTGTAAAATATAAAAAAACTATCGATGCGATAGCCTTTTTTTATAACGGGATAGGAACTTCCACTTCCTTTAATCCCTGATCACTAATCTCAATTTTTCCATGGTAAAAATCAATCAGGTCCGCAATCACATCTTCTTTTTGCTCCTTATCTACATAGATCAGACTAAAGACAGCATCGGTGAAGTCTGTATGGAATTCTGTTAATTGGTGAGCGGATAAAAAGTTCGCAAACTCTTGGTATTGGGGATAAGTCAAGCTAATCCCTAGACCAACCTGCTCCTTGATCTCGACGAGACCGATTTCTTTTACAGCTTGTGCAACACTGCCCGCATAAGCGCGAATGAGTCCACCGGCTCCTAGCTTGATCCCACCAAAATAACGAGTGACGACACAGCAGACATTGGTCAGTTCATGATTCTCTAAAACGCCAAGCATGGGCACGCCAGCAGTCCCACTCGGTTCGCCATCGTCACTGGTCCGTTTAATTTCAAATTGCTCTCCAATGACAAAAGCAGAACAATTGTGAGTTGCCTTATAATGTTCCTTCTTGATAGCGGCTATAAAGTCGCGAGCTTCCTCTTCAGTATAAACTCGTTTAACATGGCAAAGAAAGCGGGATTTTTTAATTTCTTCTTGGACGAGACCGTCCTCTTTAAAAGTCTTGTATTCCATACATTTATTTTACAAAAAAACTCTTAAAACTGCGAGCTTTTACGAATATATAAGTATGAAACTTGAAGATTGTTATGGACGCTTGTTCACCCAAGACCAACTGGAGGATGACCTGCTTGAGCAGGCTCAGCAACTACCAGCTATGGTGAAGGAAAAGACGGCGTTGATTTGTAATCGGTGCGGAACCCAGATTGATAAGGCTAGATGGAAACTACAGATAGGAGGCTACTATTGTAGAGCCTGCATTCAATTGGGAAGAGTTAGGAGCGATCAAAAACTCTATTACTTTCCCCAGCAAGCCTTTCCGCAAGAAGAAGTCCTAAGATGGCAGGGCACCTTAACTTCCTTTCAAAGTCGGGTCTCTCAGGAGTTGGTTCAATCCTTAACAGAAAGCCAGCCAATGATGGTACACGCAGTAACAGGAGCAGGTAAAACGGAAATGATGTACCAAGTGGTAGCGGAAACAATTAAAAAAGGGACTTGTATTTGCATTGCTACCCCAAGGATTGACGTATGTATTGAATTGTATAAACGAATGACCAAGGATTTTTCCTGTCCCATCTCCTTGTTGCATGGTGATTCAGAACCTTATTTTCGAACACCTCTTGTCATATCCACCACCCATCAACTACTAAAATTTTACCAGGCTTTCGATCTCCTCATTATCGATGAAGTCGATGCCTTTCCTTTTGTTGATAACCCCGTTCTTTATCATGCAGTTTCAAATGCTGTAACTAAGAATGGGAAGCTCATCTATTTGACAGCTACCTCTACAAAAGAGTTAGATAAAAAAGTCAAAAAACAGGAGATCAAACGCGTTAGCCTACCCAGACGCTTTCACGGAAATCCTCTAGTGATTCCTAGAAAAGTATGGCTAAAAGATCTACGAAAGAAAGTAGAAAAGAAACAAGTGCCTAGAAAGTTACTCAAGATAATAAAAGACCAACGTAAAAACTCCTTCCCCCTGATCCTATTTGTATCAGAAATCGAATTAGGAGAAAAAATCCTCAGTCTATTAAGAAGGGCCTTCAAGGATGAAATCATCGAACTGGTGACCTCTAAAACAGAAAATAGGCTGGAACTGGTAGAAAAATTTCGCAACCAAGAAATTACCATCCTTGTTTCAACGACAATCCTGGAACGAGGAGTCACTTTCCCGAAAGTCGATGTGTTTGTAATTGAGGCCAATCATCGGCTGTTCACTAAGAGCGCCCTGGTCCAAATTGCTGGTCGTGTGGGAAGAAGTATGGAAAGACCCACAGGCGAACTGCTTTTCCTAGCAGAAGGAACCAGCAAAGAAATGACACAAGCCATTAAAGAAATAAAAGAAATGAATCGGGAGGCAGGGTTTTGAGTGATTGTTTGCTATGTGATGAAGAGCTGACTAACCAGCAATCCTTAAGAGGTCTCATCCTAATGAAAAAGGATAATCCAACGATGTGTGACAACTGTAAAAACAAGTTTGAACCAGTTAGTGAAGCTAGTTGCAAGACTTGTTGTAAAAAAAGTTCAGAGACTTCTTGTGAAGATTGCCAAGAGTGGGAACGAAAAGGGAAAAGCGTAAACCATAAAGCGCTTTACTATTATAATGAAGAGATGAAGGATTATTTTCAAAGGTACAAATTTCAAGGTGACCAATTGTTAGCTTGTCTCTTTGCTGAAGAAATGAAGGCAGAGCTAAAAAAATATAAAGGCTATACCATAGTTCCCATACCTTTAAGCGATGAGAGAAAAGAGAAGAGAGGCTTTAATCAAGTAACAGCCATTTTAGAATCTGCAGGGATCCCCTATCAAGACCTATTGAGAAAAAAGGATACTAAGGCCCAATCACAAAAAAATAAAAAGGAAAGATTGAAAGCAGAACAATCCTTTGAACGAATAGAGCTAGAAAATAAAAGTTGGCCTGAGAATATAGTGATAGTGGATGATATCTATACAACAGGAGCAACCATAGAAAGAGCCAAAGAAATGTTAATTGTAAATGGGGTGAAAGGAATAAGATCTTTTTCATTAGCAAGATAGAATATTCAAAAATATATTTGCAAAAAAAAAATGAAAGCGTTATAATATAGATATAAAAAGAAAAACGTTTAGAAAGAAGGTACTTATATGATTAAATATAGTATCCGTGGTGAAAACCTAGAAGTAACAGAAGCCATTCGCGACTATGTCGTTTCTAAACTCGAAAAGATTGAAAAATATTTTCAGGCAGATCAAGAGCTAGACGCTCGTGTAAACTTAAAAGTTTACCGTGAAAAGACCGCAAAAGTAGAAGTAACCATTCCACTTGGATCTATTACACTTCGTGCAGAAGATGTGTCTCAAGATATGTACGGTTCAATTGATCTGGTTGTAGATAAAATTGAACGTCAAATTCGTAAGAATAAAACAAAAATCGAAAAGAAAAATCGTATTAAGTCTGGTGCAGGTAAGTTATTTACCGATGCAGTTATAGAAGAAGCAACAACCACAGAAAAAGTTGTTCGCTCAAAAACAATTGATCTAGAACCAATGGATTTAGATGAAGCTATTCTTCAAATGGATCTATTAGCACACGACTTCTTCATTTATCGTGATGTGGAGGACAACACAACTAATGTTATCTACCGTAGAGAAGATGGAGATATTGGTCTATTGGAAGTAAAAGAATAGAGATTAAAAACATCAATTAAATTATAGAAGGATCAGGAGCAATTTTGCTCCTGATTTTTTAGATAACCCAAAGAAGTAAGAATATTTTTTAAGAAAATAAAATTTTTTGAAAAAAAGTATTGACAGTAAGTCCAGGTCATGATAT
>CABREZ010000100.1 GCA_902470035.1 uncultured Streptococcus sp.
TAACAAGTATTGGCTTTTCAAAGATTGAAGAAAGGCAAAATCACAAATGGGTTTTATATATTGTCACGAAAAGTGAAAAAAATAAGAGTCAAATGGCGACCAAATAGCTCTTACTCTACTTGTTGAGCTTGAATTCACCCTAGAAGTATTTAGGGCAAAGGAAAAGATGACGAGTTCATTAGATTTTTACTAAAACCTTAAAGCCATATCAAAAGAGCAGTTCAAAATAACTGCTCTTTTGATTTATAACTATATGAAGCAATGGAAATCAAGCCAGCTTAGGATTTAGCTTTCTCCATACTGCTACTAGCAATTCTCATGGCAAGAAGGATTATCAACACCTTAATCACAAGTGATAGCCATACGCTCTCAGTTGATGACAGTTGCGATAAAGCATTGATCAACGCATGGGTCATGACACAGATCCATAAATTTTGCGTTTTATGATACAAGGCCGATAAGATAAAACAGTTAGTTAGCAGTCCAACTAGAAACGGAAGAAACTGAATGACAGCTAAAGAACCATCAATGTAAAAGTAAAAAAGATGCCAGCTAGACCAGGCTAAAAAGGTGATCAAAGTAGCTGAAAGATAAGGTATTCTTTCCTCCAAAGTTGGTTGAAAGAAATAACGCCAGCCAATTTCTTCAATCCCACCAAAAAGAAGAGCCTTGAAAAAGAGCACCACTGGCAAGACCAACGATTGAGTGGTGATCTTACCACCAAAGATAAAGGGGAAAAAGTCGAGTAGCAAGAAAACAAGCACCAAACAATAATTTGCTAAACTGTCTTTGACTTGAAAAAAATCTTTGAGAAGTTGTTTAAAACTAGATTGATGGTAACTAATGCTTGCAATACTGCCCCACAAAGCTGATGACAAACCACCTACAATAACAGCGATGCTCCCCATTGGTGATGTAAAATCAACCTTGACTCCTCCTACTCTTAAAAACCAAACCAGAAGGCTGACTCCTAATACTTGACCAAAGGTTCCTAACAAATACATAGATAGGGCTTGCTTTCTACTCATTCGTGATTCCTTTTCTATTCTTTCATCTAGTTCATGACTCTATTAGATTTGGAGCATCGCCCTAATCCGCATCAACCCAAAGATGGTATTGTTCACAGTGTAGACAACGAAAGAGATAGCCACTCATAGAACCATCCTTGACTAAGTATTCAGCTACATCCTGAAATTCATCACGTGCCTCATATTCTTCCAAGACTTGCTCAGCATTGCCCATTTCTTCCAGTTCACGAGTGCCAACTGTCCCCAGATAGGCACAGTAGTCTTGGCAACAAGAGAGCCAATATTCGCCCTGCCAGCTACTATAGCCTGGAGTTTGACAGAAGAGGATCTGGTCTTTTTCCTTATCCATGACCCCTTGCCAATCTGCATCTTGGATAAACTCTGCTTCAAATTTCTGGGCAGCACGACCAGTAGAGATACAAGTTGGACAGAGATGTCTTAGCTCCTCCAGACAATAGGGTCTCAAAGCATAATAGATGGTGTGGTCTTCCCCACACGAAGGGCAGGTCTTAGGTTCCCCTTCCTTAAAGGCACCCGTCGCTAGTGGATCCGGATGATAGCGGAAGGTTGGCAATTCACTGACTTTCTCCTTATGAGCCTCTTTTTCTTTTTCGGTCAAGGGACGAGGGAGAGCAAAGCGATCTCCATGACTTAGACTCATCTTTTCTAAGGTAAAAAGTTTCTTAACTTGCTTGCGATCAGACTTGTCTACTAGCTCTGAGAAGAGAGCAAAGGCACTGGCATACAAGCCCAACTCCTGATACACATCCACCAAGACCTGCTTAGCTTCTAGAGTTTCCAGTAAGGTCAGCCGATCCGCAAATTCATAGAGAGCCAGTACGCTGGATGAATCCTTATCTTGCGCTTGGAACTGCTTTTTTAAGTGGATATATTCTTTCATAGAATCGTTCATAGAATTGCTCATAGAATTGCTCACTTTCGTTTTTACAGAGAATCAAATCCTAGTTTTGTTTCCTTCAGGTGATTGTATTCTAGCGTTGAAAATGTACTTTAAACCCATACTTACCAGCATTTTGCTTGAGTTTTTCAACCAACAGTTCATTCTGTTTACTTTTACCAAAAAAGAAGGGAATGGTCTTTCCATTTCTGAGTTCGATATAGAAAGCGTAGCGACTCCCACCACCAGCGCGACCACGGAGCAATAAGTAGGTTATCTGCTTCATCTCTTTCAATGGGATCATACGACGGCTGAAGCACAAAGGCACATGAATGTAGAAGATGCCATTTGAAATGTGGTAAGGTTCAAAAAATGAGCCTCCACTACGTCGGCTAGCTAACCACCGACGAACAAATAAAGTAACACTGAAGAACCCAATAAAAACAACACCTAATAATAGTGGTCCAGATTCTAAAATCTCCATTCCATTTCTCCCACCATAAATTCTAAATACACAGTACAATTGTTGATTCGGCCTTAATCAGTATGCTTTTTAGTCTTTGTTAATAGGATGATGACACCCACAAAGAGAAGAATTCCAAATTCGAAAGCAACTAGTTCTAAATCTTTTAATCCTTCAATGTAGGGTAGGACATACATACTTGATTTTACTAATAGAAAACCGATAAGAATAAGGGCTAGAGCAAAGTAGCTCCGTTTTTTATTCATCTTTAGCTCCTTTCCTTAGCTGGAGTTCCCATCAAACTTAACTAGCTGGAAATTCTATTTGGTTTCAACCCATTTTTCATTGTCCATGATAAAGGGCTTAGCTAGACCTTCACCGGTGTAATCTTGGTATTTGGTCTCCAAGTATTTGTAGACATCTTCCTTGGTCGCAAACTTGATCGCTTGATAGGGCTCTTCAAAGGTCAGCTTTTCGACAAAGAGATAGCCGTCCTTGGCAGGAACTAAGACACCGACGTGCCCGACAAAAAGCGTGTTGCCATCTAGGTTATCATGAACGATGACAGAAAGCATGCGGGCATTTTCATTAAATTTGAAATTAGAAAAATACTCTTCCATCTTCTTGGCATGGACCTTGACATCCGTTGTAGCCTCTGTCGGAACTCGTGAATAGAGAATGTTAAAGGCTTCCTTGTCTGCCTCATCGAAGACCTTTCCTTTGTCAATAGCATCATTGTCCACGAATAAGAGTTCACTATCCGCCTTTTGCTTAGGGATCTCGATGCGGTTCTTCAACAAGGTATAACTATTGATCCGGCAGTTGGTTCCGACGAAATCTCCCTTTTTCTTGGTCCACAAGTCACTAATCTTCTCCACATCGTATTCCGTCTTTTTGAACGTACTAAAGTCGCCCGTCAAGCCAACAGATCCAACGATGTTATCATAGTCCGTTACTAGACCAAGAAACTTGTCTACACTTTCCTGATCCAAATAAGCAGATAAGAGAGCCCGCACTTCTTCGACACTTTCCTTGCTATTGAGGTTGCTGTAAGTTCCCTTGTAGTGCTCCTTGTCTGAACTGGCCTTTTGGACAGTGGAGCTATCCTGCTTTTCCTTGGATTGCTTTTGGTTGGTCCCACAAGTTGCTAAAGCAAAGATCGCCAAGGCACAGCTAGTAAGGAGCATGATTTTTTTAGATGATTTCATAAGATTGTTCCTTTTCTATATACTAAGATATTTTGTAACATGATTCATTTCTTCTTCCTATCGAATCTCCTTATCCTATATTATAGTTTAAAACTGACTTAGCTCCAACTATTTTTCACGAAATGAGGCAACTTTATAGGTAGCAAAAAAAGAGCTGGTAGACTATCCAGCTCTTCAATGAATAATGAATCTTATTTAATCTTGTGTTTGTTCATCTTTTCTTCAAAAACTTCTGTCATAATGACCCGCAATTCTTCCCGTTCTTTTTCAGGAAGATCTCCTTGGCGCTTGGCCACGGCATAGAGTTCAGGATAGCGCATAGCCACACGTTCGATGGTTTTTGTTGTCGCATGCCCTCTGACAAAGAATGGAATACGCTTGATCCATTCTTGCGGTACAAGAGCAAGCAACTTCTTCGCTGCTTCCTTATCAGAAATCTCAGCAGTGCTCAAACCTTGGTTGATTTGTTCTTGTTCTTTTTCTGTAAAATCTTTTAATTCCATTTAAAAGCCTCATTACCTTATTAGTATCTAATAGTACATTATACACCTAAGAAACCAAAAGTACAATTTTAAGATCTCTTCGCCCAAAGGATAAATCAACAGCACAACACGATTATCCGCATAAAAAAGCCTCAAGAATTATATTCTTGAGACTTTATTGTTAAATCAAATGTGCTAATATACTATAGTTAGTTATATATTAGTTATTTGAAATTTTACGTTTCAACAACACTGCTCCTGAAAGAACAATTGCTCCTGAAAGGATCAATCCGCTCGCTGCAACTTCACCTGTACTTGGGAGAAGGACTTTGCGTCCACCGCCGTTACCATCTCCATTTCCACCAGGGTTTCCTGGTGTTGGAGTTGTTGTTGTGGTTGTAGTTGTTGTGGTTGTAGTTGTTGTGGTTGTATCACCATCACCTGAACCATGGTTAT
>CABREZ010000101.1 GCA_902470035.1 uncultured Streptococcus sp.
CACTTTAGCTACCCCCAAGTGTTATGGGCCCGGAGCGAGGAGATACTTTTGCGTCCCAATCAATGGTTTCATTGGTCATTAAGCGTTCGGTTTCAGCAGGCTTCTCTTCAAAGCTTTGGGTCTTGATGAAGTCCCCAGCCTGAGTAATGAAATAGGTCTCGACCGAATACTTGTCATAATTAATCGCCCGCATGACGCTTTCAGCTGAAAGTACCGACACTTCACGCTCTGCGCTACGGCCACCATAAAGAAGTACTATTTTTTCTTTTGCCATTGTTTGGTCCTAATCCTTTTTTTAATTTTGTGCTTCCTAATTGACTTGTCAGAAGCACTCCTCACATACGAGTTCGTCCCTCTAGTATACCACACTTTAAAAAGAAAGAAAACGAGTGAGAACACCTAAAAAACAAAAAAGAGAGTGGGACAGAAATCGGTAATTCGTTAGAATTCGATTTCGTCGTCCCACCTCCGCACAGTTGAGTAGGGCTGTAAAAGCTGATGAAATCAGCGTAGTAGAGCCCACTCAACCACTGCGTCTTGCTCGACAATCCAAAGACAATTGAGAGGCTAGGACTTTTGTCCCAGCCTCTTCTGTAACCGCTTATAACTCGGTTCGATTTTCAATAGCTCGAAGAAGAGTGACTTCGTCCGCATACTCGATATCTGCTCCGACAGCTAATCCACGTGCCAGACGGGTCACTTTGATACCAGCTGGTTTGAGGACGCGTGAGATATACATAGAAGTTGCTTCCCCATCTGCTGTTGCATTGGTCGCCACAATGACTTCTTGGACCTCATGATCCATTAATCGTGTAATCAAGGACTTGAGGTTAATATCATCCGGTCCGACCCCATTCATGGGTGAAATCAAGCCATGAAGGACATGGTAGCGACCGTGGTACTCCTGAATATTTTCCATAGCCGACACATCTCGACTATCTTCCACTACTAAGATGGTCGATGGATCGCGTGTCTCATCTCGACAAATGGCACACTCTTCTTCATCTGTCAGGTTCCCACAGATGGAACAATAGCTTAATTCCCGCTTTGCTGACAAGAGATTTTTAGCAAACTCATTGACATCGTCATCAGTCATTCCGATGGTATAGAAGGCCAGACGAGTTGCCGTCTTGATCCCAATACCAGGGAGCTTCGAATAACTTTCAATTAATTTTGCGATAGGTGTTGGATAGAGCATAGCTTCCTTTCTAATTCATAGGATGTTTTTGCTGGTAGAGATTGATAATCTCTCTGGTAATACTGTGACTAACAGTCGCTTGGAGATTGGTGTTGTGAGGGAAGACGACTGCCACTGCAATCTGAGGATTTTCAGAGGGAGCATAGGCGATAACATTGGTGTTTACAGCAGGGGTCCCACCATTTACAAACGTTTCCGCAGTCCCGGTCTTCGCACTGATTGGAACGGCAGCTCCTTCTCCAATGGTTTTACCTGTTGTTAAGCCACTGGTTCCGTATACCACCTGATAAAAACCTTGTTTAATGATAGCTAGATTTTCGGGTGTCAGAGCTACTTGATTGAGTTCTTTTGTTGCAATCTCTTCTTTCAGAGGACCCAAACCTCCCTTGGCATCATTCTCATAGATCCCTTGGACCAGGTGTGGCGCCACGCGTTTCCCATCATTTGCAATGGTTGCAACATATTGAGCCAACTGCATTGGGGTATAGTTATCAAACTGACCAAAGGCGTCTGTTAGGTAATTACCAATCGTGAACTCTTTGGGAACATAGCCTGTCGATTCATTCGGAAGGTCAATCCCTGTTTCTGTTCCTAGACCATAAGAGGCAAAGGTCGAACGCAATTTGTTCATAGCTGGATCCAATTGGTCAGTCTTCAAGCTCATGTTTGGCTGATAGGGTTGCCCCATCAAATTAAGTGCAATCTGCACCATATAAGTGTTGGAAGAATATTCCAACGCTTGCACCGCATTGATTTCTTGGCTTCCAAACTGGGTGAACCACGAAGTGATTGGAGCTGAACCAGAAAAGGAGATTGGTTGATCCAATAGGACTTGGTTCCCAGAAATCACCCCATTTTCCCATCCTGCTGTCAAAGTAGCTGCCTTAACAACCGATCCTGGAACAAAGACATTGGTCACTGTTCCTAAAGCATCTGGAGTAAGATCTTGCGAACCAGCTTCATGCTTCATCCCCGCCATAGCAAGGATTTTACCCGTTTTTGGATCCAAGGCAACAGCATAGACTCCTTCTGAGTAGGTCGCATTACCAGAGGCCAATTCTGCCTGGAAGGACTTCTTCAAGATGTCTTCCACTCCTCTTTGGAAATCCAAATCAATGGAAAGCTTGATATTGTTTCCCTTGCTTCCTTTGGAGAGGGTTTCGATCTTTTCGACATTGCCATTCTTATCCAAATGGATTTCTTTTTCAACCCGTTCTCCTTGAAGGACAGACTCATATTGTTTTTCTAGATAAGAAGTTCCGACGCGATCATTTAAGGCATAGCCTTTTTCCAAATAATCATCCACTTCTTCAGCTGGAAGACCGGCTTGCTCTGTCGACACACTACCGACGATGGAAGCCAAGGGGCTATCAACCACTTTTCGATCCCAACTCGTGATCACTTCAAATCCTGGAAATTCTTTTAAATGATCTTTGACAGTTGTCACCTGCTCTTCAGACATCGGATCCGTCACAATCGTAGCACTGGCAAAGTTTTCAACCGCATTCATTTGGCTGAAGAGATAGATGGCTTTCTTTTCTTCTTCCGTATAGCCCAATTTGGCTGGATCAATACTGTCCACCGCATACTGGTAGATTTTCGCTTCTGGAAGTGGGTTGCCATCCGTGTCGATACGTTCCTCCTTGGGCAGTTTGTCCACTACTTCTTTATAGACTTCGGTGTTTGCGAGATAAAAGTCGATTTCTTGACGCTTGCTGACTTGAGGGTTTGACACGCTTACGTAATTTAGGAGAAGCTGTGCTGTTTGACGCATCTCTTCTGCAGTAAACTTATTGCTACGCGTAAAGGATAAGACCTTCTTATCGACATTCTCTACCAGTGGCTGACCAGAAGCATCATAAATCTGTCCCCGGAGACTTCCCCTTGTTAAATGTTTTTTTGTAGCTTTTGCTAATTTTTGCGTATAAAAGCCTTGATGAGTAATCTGCATATACCCTAGTCGAGCAATTAAAATCAAAAAGAGGGTACAGACTATACTGAATAACAAATAAAGTCGTCTAGTAATCCACCGATTATCAAATTTTCTCACCTTAGCATTCGCTTTTTTTGAACGTTTAGATTTTCGAGCCATACCTCTCCTTTCATCTTGATTCTCAATCCCAGCCCCTCTCAACACAACCTAAAAATAGGATAAATTTAGAGGAAATCTGAGGAATATTTCCATTTTAAACTCAACTTCCATTATAGCACATTTCATCCAGACGCGAGTCGCTAGACCAGATAAAAAAATAGCATTTTAAACTCCTTGTCAACTATTCTTATAGCAGTGTGAAAAATACAAACATCTTTTTACTAAAAAGCGGATCCTTCCTCAAATCACAAGAAACAGGTGACTGGATATTTTTTGGTATAATAGAAGCATCGACAAAGTTAGTAAAGGAAACGATATGAAACTAATCTCATGGAATATTGACTCATTAAATGCCGCCCTGACGAGTGACTCTGCGCGTGCTAAATTGTCACAAGACGTCCTCCAAACCTTGGTAGCCGAAGACGCTGATATCATTGCTATCCAAGAAACCAAGCTTTCAGCTACAGGGCCTACTAAAAAACACCTCGAGGTGCTGGAAGAACTCTTCCCTGGATATGAAAATACTTGGAGTTCCTCTCAAGAGCCTGCCCGTAAAGGTTATGCTGGAACTATGTTTCTCTATAAGAAAGAACTCACTCCAACTATTAGCTTCCCAGAAATTGGTGCACCTTCTACCATGGACTCTGAAGGCCGCATCATCACCCTAGAATTTGATACATTTTTCGTGACTCAAGTATACACTCCTAACGCTGGAGATGGGCTCAAACGTTTGGAAGAACGTCAAGTCTGGGATGTCAAATATGCGGAGTACTTGGCTGAATTAGATAAGCAAAAACCTGTCCTAGCAACCGGAGACTACAACGTTGCCCACAAGGAAATCGACCTTGCAAACCCAGCCAGCAACCGTCGTTCACCAGGTTTCACAGACGAAGAACGTGAAGGATTTACAAACCTTTTAGCCAAAGGATTTACAGATACCTTCCGCCATGTTCACGGAGATATTCCAGAACGCTATACTTGGTGGGCACAACGTAGCAAAACTTCAAAAATCAACAACACAGGCTGGAGAATCGACTACTGGCTCACAAGTAACCGTGTAGCAGACAAGGTTAGCAAGTCAGACATGATTGACTCAGGCGCACGCCAAGACCACACACCAATTGTCTTGGAGATTGATTTCTAAGGAGAAAACGAATGGACTATCAAGCTGTCATCCCTGAATTTGTCGTATCGGATATCGAGAAATC
>CABREZ010000102.1 GCA_902470035.1 uncultured Streptococcus sp.
TCGTTCAAAAACGTCCAGTAGAAGATGCTGTCAAAGTCTTTGACGAAATGGAAGCTGGAACCATTCAAGGACGTATGGTACTTGACTTCACCAACTAATCAACTCAACCTATTAAACCAGCCCAAATGGGCTGGTCTTTTTTAGTTTCTCACAAACAGGGCCTGCAATAGGTTACTATATTTTTATTTTACCTATTAGAACCTACTACTACTCTTTTCAGAAACTTCGAATCCCCTTCGTTCCCCTCTTATCAAGGATTTTCAAATTAAATAGGCAAAGAAGTCTACCAACATCTAAATATGGATGTTAATAATTTAATATATTAAAGAATCTATTTTTCCTTTAATTTAGTACTGAAAAATTGACTTTATTATGAAAACGTTTTATAATAAATAAGCTTAAAGTTTTCTTAAACTGAAAGTCAAACAAATTTTATAAGGAGGAATGTCAATAATGAGTATTGGTATCATTATTGCTAGCCACGGTGAATTTGCAGCTGGAATCCACCAATCCGGCTCGATGATCTTTGGGGATCAAGAGAAAGTTCAAGTGGTTACGTTCATGCCAAGTGAAGGCCCAGATGATCTCTATGCTAAATTCAATGCTGCTGTTGCCGCACTTGATGCAGAAGATGAAATCTTGGTTTTGGCTGACCTTTGGAGTGGTTCTCCATTTAACCAAGCAAGTCGCGTCATGGGAGAAAATCCAGATCGTAAATTCGCGATCATCACAGGATTGAACCTTCCGATGTTGATTCAAGCTTATACAGAACGTTTGATGGATGCAAATGCCGGCGTTGATCAAGTCGCTGCAAACATCATCAAGGAAGCAAAAGACGGTGTCAAAGCCCTTCCAGAAGAATTGAATCCTGTTGAAGAAGCTAGCACAGCCGCTGCTGCTCCTGTAGCCCAAGCTGCTATTCCAGAAGGAACAGTTATCGGAGATGGAAAACTCAAGATTAACCTTGCCCGCTTAGATACACGTCTTCTTCATGGACAAGTCGCAACTGCTTGGACACCTGATTCAAAAGCCGATCGGATCATTGTTGCTTCAGATTCTGTTGCCAAAGATGAACTCCGTAAGGAATTGATCAAACAAGCGGCACCAAATGGTGTGAAAGCAAACGTTGTCCCAATTCAAAAATTGATCGACGTTGCAAAAGATCCACGTTTTGGAAATACCCATGCTTTGATCTTATTTGAAACACCTCAAGATGCTCTTCGCGCCATCGAAGGTGGTGTTCCGATTAAAACCTTGAACGTTGGTTCAATGGCCCACTCAACTGGTAAAACCATGGTTAACAATGTGTTGTCAATGGATAAAGATGACGTGGCTACATTTGAAAAAATGCGTGATCTTGGAGTTGAATTTGACGTCCGTAAAGTGCCAAATGACTCTAAGAAAGATTTGTTTGACTTAATTAACAAAGCTAACGTTCAATAATCGATTACTTACGAAAGGATTTTAAACATGTCTATTATTTCTATGGTATTAGTGGTCGTTGTTGCCTTCTTAGCAGGTCTTGAAGGTATCCTTGACCAATTCCAATTCCACCAACCCCTTGTTGCTTGTACCTTAATCGGTTTGGTAACAGGTAACTTGACTGCTGGCATTATGCTTGGTGGTTCACTTCAATTTATTGCACTTGGCTGGGCCAACATTGGTGCCGCAGTTGCACCCGATGCTGCCCTTGCATCTGTCGCTGCTGCCATCATCATGGTACTTGGGGGAGACTTCAGTGCAAAAGGAATCGCTGTCGCTCAAGGTGTCGCTATTCCACTTGCAGTTGCTGGTCTTTTCTTGACCATGATCGTCCGTACCCTTTCTGTTGGTTTGGTCCACACTGCCGATGCTGCTGCTAAAAAAGGTGATATCAAAGGTGTAGAACGCGCTCACTTTGTGGCCCTTCTTCTTCAAGGTCTTCGTATCGCTATTCCTGCAGCCCTCTTGTTGATGATTCCTGCTGAAACTGTCAAAACTGCTCTTGAAGCAATGCCAAAATGGCTCGCTGATGGAATGCAAATCGGTGGTGGTATGGTTGTAGCCGTTGGTTATGCCATGGTTATCAACATGATGGCTAGCCGTGAAGTATGGCCATTTTTTGCCATCGGTTTTGCTCTTGCAGCTGTTAGCCAATTGACCTTGATCGCTCTTGGAGCAATCGGTGTTGCCCTTGCCTTAATCTACCTTTCACTCTCTAAGAAAGGTGGCAATGGAGGTGGCGGAGCCGCTACTTCTAACGATCCAATCGGCGACATTCTCGAAGACTATTAAGAAAGGTGTGACACTATCATGACTGAAAAATTACAATTATCTAAATCAGATCGTCAAAAAGTTTGGTGGCGTTCAACCTTCTTGCAAGGTTCTTGGAACTATGAACGGATGCAAAACTTGGGTTGGGCTTACTCATTGATCCCAGCTATCAAAAAACTCTACACGAAGAAAGAAGACCAAGCGGCTGCTCTTGAGCGTCACATGGAATTCTTTAACACTCACCCATACGTTGCCGCTCCTATCATCGGGGTAACACTTGCTCTTGAAGAAGAAAGAGCAAACGGTGCTGCTATTGACGATGCTGCCATCCAAGGGGTTAAAATTGGTATGATGGGTCCTTTGGCGGGTATCGGAGATCCAGTCTTCTGGTTCACTGTCCGTCCAATTCTTGGTGCCCTTGGTGCATCACTTGCTGCGTCTGGTAATATCCTTGGTCCAATCATCTTCTTTATCGCATGGAATGCGATTCGTATGGCCTTCTTGTGGTACACGCAAGAACTTGGCTACAAAGCAGGTTCTGAAATTACCAAAGATATGTCTGGTGGGATCTTGCAAGACATCACCAAAGGAGCTTCTATCCTCGGGATGTTCATCCTTGCTGTCTTGGTAGAACGTTGGGTATCTATTAAATTCATCTTTAATGTTTCTTCTGTCAAATTAGACGACAAAGCTTATATCCATTGGGATAAACTTCCTGAAGGTTTCAAAGGAATTCAAGAAGCCTTCGCTCAAGTTGGTTCAGGCCTATCTCAAACACCTGAAAAAGTTACGACTTTCCAACAAAACTTGGATTCATTGATTCCTGGTTTGATGGGATTGCTTCTTACTTTCGCTTGTATGTGGTTGCTTAAGAAGAAAGTATCTCCAATCACTATCATCATCGCCCTCTTTGTAATTGGTGTCTTAGCACACGTTGCAGGCTTGATGTAAACAAGGATCAAAAAAAGAAGGTTTCGGCCTTCTTTTTATTATGGTATAATGAAATGAACATTGTTACAGGAGGTTCACATGGCACAATCGCAAAATAAAACCGTTGAATTCCACACCACCGGTGTCTCTTATCTAGGAGTTGGAGGAAAGGTTGGAAAAATATTAGTTGGAGATGTGGCTTTTGAATTTTATGCGGATGCCAATGTTGAAGACTACGTCCAAATTCCCTGGAAAGAAATCGACCAGATTGGAGCCAATGTCTCCGGGCGTAAAGTCAGTCGCCATTTTGAAATCTATACCAAGGAAAGCAAGTTCCTTTTTGCTTCTAAAGACTCGGGGAAAATCTTAAAAATTGCTCGCGAACACCTTGGAAATGATAAAATTGTCAAGCTACCAACCTTGATTCAAATCATTATCGCTAAAATTAAAAATCTATTTGCAAAATAGGTACTTTTCTTGTATAATAAACGAAAACGGATAAGTAAATTAAGAAAATCTTTCAGAAAGTCTGCGGTTGCTGTGAGCAGATAGAGGACTTAATCGAAATTCTACCGTTTATCAAAAATTGAAGATCAAATCAAGTGCACACCTGTGAAGTTGGATGGAACCGTGGCCCTGCCACTCCAACACTATAACAGGTGTGTTTTTTGTTAAAGGAGAAGCTATGTTAGATATTAAACGGATTCGTACAGAATTTGATACAGTTGCTGAAAAATTAGCGACACGTGGTGTCGATGCGGCTATTTTGAATGAAATGAAAGAAATCGATGCAAAACGTCGAGACATCTTAGTCAAAGTAGAAAGCCTCAAGGCTGAGCGTAATACAGTATCAGCTGAAATCGCTCAAGCCAAACGCAACAAGGAAAATGCCGACGACAAGATTGCTGCCATGCAAACCCTATCTGCTGAGGTCAAAGCGCTAGATGCCGAATTAGCGGAAATCGATGCTAAATTGACAGAATTTACTACAACCCTTCCAAACATCCCGGCTGATAGCGTGCCTATTGGGGCTGACGAAGACGATAATGTAGAAGTTCGCCGTTGGGGAACTCCTCGCGAGTTTGACTTCGAACCCAAAGCTCACTGGGACCTTGGTGAGGACTTAGACATCCTTGACTGGGAACGCGGTGGAAAAGTCACTGGTGCTCGCTTCCTCTTCTATAAGGGACTTGGAGCTCGCTTGGAACGTGCTATTTACAACTTTATGCTGGATGAGCACGGTAAGGAAGGCTACACTGAAGTTATCACTCCTTACATGGATAACCACGATTCTATGTTTGGTACT
>CABREZ010000103.1 GCA_902470035.1 uncultured Streptococcus sp.
TTGACCCTGCGCTATATTCCAGATGTGCAAGAGGAATACCAGATTATCAAGCTCTCCCAAGAAGCAAGAGGATTGGAGTTGTCCAAAAAAGCCAACTTTGTCCAGCGGGTGAAGGGAAATCTTCAGATGATTTCTCCCCTAATTTTTAGTTCTCTAGAGCGGATTGAAACGATTTCTACGGCCATGGAATTGCGACGCTTTGGAAAAAATAAAAAACGAACTTGGTACACCTATCATGAGATGACGACTCGTGATCACTTGATTATCCTAGGGTCAATCTTTATGGTGGTCTTAAGTATAGTTTTAATTTGGGTAAACCAAGGTCGCTTCTATAATCCTTGGAGGTAAGAAAATGGCAGAAACAATTTTAGTAACAGGAGCATCTGCTGGCTTTGGACAAGCCATCTGTCGTCGCTTAGTTGCCGATGGGCATCGGGTGATTGGTGCAGCTAGACGCTTAGATAAATTGACAGCTCTTCAAGAGGAGTTAGGCACAGCCTTTTTCCCACTGCAAATGGACGTGACGGATCCTTCTCAGGTAGATCATGCACTTGCTAGTTTGCCAAAAGCTTGGGAGAGAATTGATGTCTTGGTGAATAATGCTGGCTTGGCCCTAGGCCTCGCTCCAGCTCATGAAGCAGAGATCGTAGATTGGTTGACCATGATTCAGACCAACATTATCGGTCTGACCTATTTGACCCGGCAAATCCTCCCCCAGATGGTGGAAAGAAATGACGGTTATGTCATCAATATGGGGTCAACTGCTGGAACAGTGCCCTATCCAGGAGCTAATGTTTATGGTGCCTCCAAGGCCTTCGTCAAACAGTTCTCATTAAATCTGCGTGCTGGCCTAGCTGGAAAGCAGATTCGGGTGACCAATATTGAACCAGGTCTCTGTGAAGGGACTGAATTCTCAGCGGTTCGCTTTAAAGGAGATGAAAAAAGAGTAGAAGCTCTCTATCGAGATGCCCATGCCATTCAGCCTGAAGATATAGCCAACACAGTGTCTTGGCTCATTCAACAGCCCAAGCATGTCAATGTCAACCGGATTGAAATCATGCCGGTTTCCCAAACCTTTGGCCCTCAGCCGGTCTATCGGGGCGACTAGTTTTACTAACCAGCTCTATCCGGTGCTGGTTATTTCTTAATTAAAGATAGAGAATAGGAGGGGAACCCCCATGTCAAAAGCCTTAGTGATTGGATCCACTGTTTGTGATATTATGGTCTATCTGGATCGTCTACCAAGTCGGGAAGGGGATGCCCATATTCATGAGCAGACTTGGTCACTTGGAGGGTGTGCCTTCAATGTCGTCTCCGTTCTTCATGCTTTAGGTCAAAAGGTTGACTTCATCTCGCCAGTGGGGACAGGTGTCTACGGGGACTTTGTCAGGGCAGAACTAGAGAAGTTAGGCATCCAATCCCCAATCTCCGTAACAGGAGCGAATGGTTGTTGCTATTGTTTCATTGAGTCGGATGGGGAACGAACTTTTTTATCAGATCATGGAGTGGAATATTGTTTTCAGAAGGAATGGCTTCAGTCTCTGGGGCAGAAACGCTATGACTTTATTTATCTCTGTGGCCTTGAAGTAGAAGAGCCGACCGGAATGGAACTCATTCAATCTATTTCAAAACTTGAAGGCCAAGTTATCTTTGCACCAGGACCTCGTAGCCGTTTGATTCCTAAGGATCGACTAGAAGCGATTTATGATCTCCAACCTATTCTCCACCTCAATGAGGCAGAAGCCAAGGCTTTTTCAGCTTGTGAAGAGATTGCTGACGCGGCTAAGAAGCTCTACCAAAGAACGGGGCAGTTAGTCATCGTCACCTTGGGAGAAAAAGGAGCACTTGCCTACGATGGTAAGTTCTACGAGGTAGCCGGGTTTCCGACAAAAGTTCTTGATACCGTAGGGGCGGGAGACAGTCATCTGGGAGCCTTTTTAGCAGCATCTTTGCAAGGGCTAGATGTTGTGGATGCTTTAAGCTTTGCTAACCGTTTTGCAAGTATGGTTGTGGCGACCAAGGGGGTTCATTTAGAGCGCCATCACTACCATACCCTAGAGCAAGAGTTGAAAAAATTAGTTTATTCAAAAAGAAGCTGACAAACTGTCAGCTTCTTTTTAGTATCATCTTATAACGGACGCTTATTGGGCATGCCCGCTTTTCTTGGATATTTATTGGGGGTTTCTTTTTTCTTTTCTACAAGAGTGATATAGCGTGGATCCCCATTTGGCAATTCATACTGTAGATTGTCTTCAACCTTGCTAAATAGCAGATTCAGGGCGTTTTTGGCTTCCTCCAACTCTTCTGGAGCATTGCTAGCCTTGAGAGCAAGAAGCCGTCCTCCTACTTTCAGATAGGGAATGGTCAGTTCAGACAAGACCTGCATGCGGGCTACAGCACGGGCAGTTACGATATCAAATTGGGCACGAAAGGCTTTGTCTTGTGCGAAGTCTTCAGCTCGTCCATGGTAGAAATGTACTCCGCTCAAGCCCAACTCTTCAGCTAGTAAATGAAGGAAATTGATTCGCTTATTGAGGGAATCAATGATGGTCACATCTATCTCAGGGAATAGGATCTTCATTGGTAGGCTGGGAAAGCCAGCACCAGCTCCGATATCCAAGAGACGGATGGGTTGATTTTCGATCAAACCTTGTAAAATGGGTGCGATAGAATCATAAAAATGCTTGAGATAGACTTCGTCTTTTTCTGTGATGGCAGTGAGATTAATTTTCTCATTCCATTCCACGAGGAGCTCGAAATAGCGTTTGTATTGCTCTTTTTGTCGATTAGTTAATGGGAAGCCAAGGTCGGCTAAACGGACATAAAATTCTTCTGGTTTCATAAGATAATTTTACCACAAAATAAGGGAAATTTGATATACTGGTACTAAAGAAATGAAAGGAATTCAATAAAATGATTTGGATTATTCTTGGGGTCCTAGTGGTCCTTGTATTGATGGTAGTAGGAGTTTACAACGGTTTAGTGAAAAGTCGGATGCAAACTCGCGAAGCTTGGAGTCAAATCGATGTACAATTGAAACGTCGGAATGACTTGATTCCAAACTTGATCAAAACGGTTAAAGGGTATGCCAAGTACGAAGGAGATACACTTGCTAAGGTCACTCAACTTCGCCAACAAGTAGCTCAAGCATCTTCACCTGCAGAAGCAATGGCAGCCAGTGATGCTCTTTCACGTCAAGTTGCAGGCATCTTTGCGGTTGCTGAAAACTACCCAGATTTGAAGGCTAACACCAACTTCATGCAATTGCAAGAAGAATTGACCAATACAGAAAATAAAATTTCTTATGCCCGTCAATTGTACAACAGTGTGACAAGCAACTACAATGTGAAATTGGAAACTTTCCCAACAAATGTAATTGCTGGAATGTTTGGCTTCAAACAAGCCGAATTCCTTCAAGTGCCTGAAGAAGAAAAAGCAGTACCAAAGGTGGATTTTAGCGGATTAGGAGACTAATATGCTGTTTGACCAAATTGCAAGCAATAAAAGGAGAACCTGGATTCTCCTTATTGCTTTTTTCATACTCTTGGCCCTCATTGGAGCAGCCGTCGGTTACCTCTGGTTAGGCTCCTCTCTTGGTGGCGTCATCCTTGCTTTGATTATTGGTGGCATCTATGCCTTTAGCATGATTTTTCAATCAACGGAAGTTGTAATGCGAATGAATGGTGCACGCGAGGTGACAGAAGATCAAGCTCCTCAACTTTACCATGTTGTCCAAGACATGGCCATGGTGGCTCAGATTCCTATGCCTCGTGTCTATATTGTAGACGATCCGTCCATGAATGCATTTGCGACAGGGTCCAATCCTCAAAATGCGGCTGTTGCAGCAACGACAGGTCTTCTAGCTGTGATGAATCGTGAGGAATTGGAGGGAGTTATTGGACACGAAGTTAGCCATATTCGCAATTACGATATCCGCATCTCCACCATTGCAGTGGCCTTAGCCAGTGCCATCACGATGCTCTCGAGTATTGGTGGCCGGATGATGTGGTGGGGCGGTGGTCGTAGACGAGATGATGATCGAGAAGGAGGCAGTGGTTTAGAAATTATTATTCTGATCCTTTCCTTGATTGCCATCGTTTTAGCTCCATTAGCGGCGACTTTGGTTCAGTTAGCCATTTCTCGTCAACGAGAGTTCCTAGCGGATGCCTCAAGTGTTGAATTGACACGGAATCCTCAAGGAATGATCAATGCTCTTTTGAAACTGGATCATAGTGCACCCATGCAGCGAGAAGTTGATAGTGCAAGTAGTGCTCTCTTTATCAACGATCCCAAAAAAGAATCCGGCTTTCAAAAGCTCTTTTATACCCACCCACCCATTGCTGAGCGGGTTGAAAGATTAAGAAACATGTAAAAAATCCACCAAATAGTGGATTCAGATTGAAGACGCAATCATCTAGAACCTTTCCTTAGGTGAGTACGGACGTC
>CABREZ010000104.1 GCA_902470035.1 uncultured Streptococcus sp.
TTAATAAGTCAAAACAAAGTATTTTTTCTTACCGCGACGGATAACGGTCAATTCATTTTCTAATTTATCGCTATCGCTCAAGACATAGTCAAGGTCTTGGATGCGTTCGCCATTGACGTAGATAGCTCCATTTTGAACATCTTCGCGGGCTTGACGTTTAGAATTTACCACACCAGCTGTGACCAAGAGTTCAACAATGTTGAGGTTGTCTTCTGCTTGGACTTGGTAATTTGGTACGCCACGAAGTCCTTGTTTGAGTTCTTTGACAGAAAGGTTTTTGATATTTCCAGCAAAGAGTTGCTCCGTGATGTTAAGGGCTTCTTTGTAGGCTTCTTCTCCGTGGACAAGAGTCACGACTTCACGAGCGAGGACTTTTTGAGCCAAGCGTTCGTGTGGTGCTGCTTCGAATTGTTTGCGGATGTCTTCAATCTCGTCTAATGACAAGAAAGTAAAGATTTTTAAGAAGCGAACAGCGTCTGCATCCATAACGTTCATCCAGAATTGGTACATTTCGTATGGAGAAGTCTTTTCAGGGTTGAGCCAAACAGCATTCCCTTCAGATTTACCAAATTTCTTACCAGTTGCGTCTGTGATAAGGGGCACAGTGATCACGTGACCAGTCTTATCAGCCTTACGACGAAGCAACTCGGTACCAGCTGTCATATTTCCCCACTGGTCAGATCCACCGATTTGCAGGGTAACATTGTGCTCTTGGTTAAGGACAAAGAAGTCGTAGCCTTGCATGATTTGGTATGCAAATTCAGTGTAAGAAATCCCTGTTTCAATCCGCTTTTTCACTGATTCCTTGCTCATCATGTAGTTGACAGTAAAGTATTTTCCGATGTCGCGAAGGAAGTCAATGAAGCTGATGCTGCCAAACCAGTCGTAGTTATTGACCATGACAGCCTTGTTATCTCCATTTTCAAAATCTAAGAAACGAGACAATTGCCCTTGGATAGAAGTGACCCAACCGTCTACAGTCTCCTTGGTTTGTAAACTGCGCTCGGCATCTTTGAAAGAAGGGTCTCCAATGAGTCCGGTCGCACCACCGACAAGCGCATAAGGTTTGTGGCCTGCCAATTGCAAGCGACGACTGGTCAAGATTGCAACAAGGTGCCCAAGGTGCAAACTATCAGCAGTTGGATCGTAGCCAGTATAATACGATACTTGTCCTTCTTCTAGGGCTTTACGCAAAGCATCTTCGTCAGTCGTTTGGAAAATCAAACCACGTTCTTTTAGCTCATCAAAAATGTGCATCGTTCTCTCCTTTTCTAAGCTACTGGCCGGATCGATGAAAACAGTCCAGTATCTGTATGATTTCTCTCTATTTTACCATAATGACTTGAAATAGCAATGAAAGGACGAAAAAAATCCAGTTGGAAACGGTGTTCTCAACTTTAGGAATTGAAAAGACAGAGGTCCATTTGGTATAATAGGAAGGACAAGGAGAAATAGAGTGATTCAAATGAGAGAATTTTTTACAAAGTGCGGGAAGAAAATAAAAGACTTCTTTGCCAAGATGACTGTTGAAGTCAATGAGAAAGAAGACAAGGAGGGCTGGTCACTAGGAGATTTCGTGGCAACGATTCTCCGCACGATGAAACTCCTTTGGGATGTGCTATTGGTGTTTGCTTTAGGTGGTCTCTTGTTTGGTGCAGGGATTGCGATTGGCTATGCAGCTAGCCTATTTAATGAGACAGAGACACCGGATCCGACCCAATTGGTTCAACAAGTACGAAATATTTCCAGCGTTTCAAAGATTTCCTACTCAGATGGAAGCATCATTTCTGATATTGACAGTGACTTGATTCGGATCCCTGTCCAAAAAGATGCGATTTCGGACAATGTCAAAAAGGCTGTCATTGCCACAGAGGATGAGAATTTTAATAGCCATAACGGGGTTGTTCCGAAAGCAGTAATCCGGGCCACCTTGGGTTCAGTTGCTGGAGTAGGGTCCTCTAGTGGTGGTTCCACTTTGACCCAACAGTTGATTAAACAACAAGTTGTGGGAGATGCACCGACCTTCTCACGGAAGGCCGCTGAGATTATCGATGCCCTTGCTCTGGAGCGGGTAATGGATAAGGACGAAATTTTAACGACCTACCTCAATGTGTCTCCGTTTGGTCGAAACAACCGTGGACAAAATATCGCGGGAGTAGAAGCAGCGGCTCAAGGGATTTTTGGAGTTTCTGCCAAAGATTTGACCATTCCCCAAGCGGCCTTTATTGCTGGTCTGCCACAGAGTCCAATTGTCTACTCACCTTACGCTTCTGATGGCAGCCTCAAGACTCCGGAAAATCAAGCTTTAGGCTTGGATCGTGCCAAGGATGTCTTGTACAATATGTATCGGACAGGTGCAATCAGCAAGGAAGAGTACGACCAATATAGTCAATATGATCTAAGCAAGGATTTCCTTCCTTCAAATGGCATCGAGAAGACACCACACGACTACTTGTATTTCCAAGCTGTTAGTGAAGCGGAAGATGCTATGTATGAGTATCTAATCAAGAGAGATAACGTTTCTAGTCACGACCTAAAAAACAATTCAACGGTTAAGTCTTATCAAGAGTTAGCGAAGAAAGAATTGAGAGAGGGTGGCTATACGGTCCAAACCACTATCAACAAAGCTATCTACAATGCCATGCAAGAAGCAGTTGCTAATTATGGTGGTATCTTGGATGATGGAACGGGAACGGTAGAAGTCGGGAATGTTCTTATGGACAACCGAACAGGAGCGATTCTTGGCTTTGTTGGGGGACGGAATTTTGATGGGAATCAAAATAACCATGCCTTTGATACGGAGCGTTCTCCAGGTTCTACCATTAAACCCTTGCTGGCTTATGGAATCGCCATTGACCAAGGCTTGATGGGAAGCAATAGCATCGTCTCCAATTACCCAACCAACTTCTCTAGTGGAGAGCCAATTATGCACGTGGATAACCGAGGAACTGGTATGATGGACCTTCGAGAGGCCCTCAATACCTCATGGAATATCCCAGCTTATTGGACCTATCGTACTCTCCGTGAAAAAGGTGTCGATGTACCTGGCTATATGGAAAAAATGGGCTACGATATCGCTGAGTATGGCATTGAAAGTCTGCCAATGGGAGGCGGGATCGAAGTAAGCGTCGCCCAACATACAAACGGTTATCAAACCCTTGCCAATAATGGGAATTACCAAAAACGCTACATGATTGAAAAAATCATGGATCAAAACGGAAAAGTTGTTTACCAGCACGAAAGCAAACCAACTCGAGTCTACTCAGCAGCAACTGCAACTATCATGCAAGACCTGTTAAGAGGTGTCATCAGCTCTGGTGCGACAACGACCTTTAAGAGCCGAATCAGTCAGGTCAATCCAACTCTTGCAAATGCCGATTGGATTGGGAAAACCGGAACCACCAATGAGAATGGAGATATGTGGCTCATGCTGTCTACTCCAAATCTTACCTTAGGTGGCTGGATTGGACATGACAATAATGCTTCCATGGCTCCGTTGACAGGCTACAATAATAACGCAAGTTACATGGCCTATTTAGCCAATGCCATCTACCAGGCGGATCCAGCTGCTTGGGGCGTGCAAGATCGCTTTACCTTAGATAGCAGTGTTATTTCATCGACTGTTCTGAAATCTACAGGACAACGACCTGGTCGTGTCAATGTCAATGGTCGTGATATCGATGTGACGGGTGCGACGGTTACCAGCTATTGGGCTAAAAATGGCGCTCCACAAACGACCTACCGCTTCGCGATTGGTGGGTCAGATAGTGATTATGCTAGTGCCTGGGCTGGAATTCTAGGCGGTTCAGCTAATACTTCCAATGGAAATCGAAATACCAACCGGACAAGCAATTCGAACTCGACAAGTAGTTCAAACACGACAAGTAGTTCGAACACGACAGCTAGTTCATCATCTAGTGGACAAAACAGATAAAAATAACGAGTTGCAATACCATAAAATCGTTTTCATGTCTAGAGAAAACCTTGTGTTTTTTGTGAAAGTACGATATAATAAAGATAAGTAATTTGTCGTGCGCTTTATTTGAAATATTGTCCAAATAGAAGCTTACAGCAGTTAAATCAAACTTTATAAAAGTCGATTTAGCTGCTCTTTTTGTGCCTATTTTTAGAAAAAAACAGAGTTTGTTACACAAACTTAATCTTTCTAAAAATTCCAAAAAGGATGAATGATACGGAGGAGATTTCTTCTCACGTGATGTAGATCACACCCCTTCATAACATCGTTTCGACTGGATGAGAACTATTCTGATGTAGTCAGAAGCGATATAGAAACCGGATTTTCAGAGAGGGGTTTCCCCTAGCTGGTATCCTAGTATAGAAAAGGAGTTAAAACTTTGGCAGGACATGACGTTCAATACGGGAAACATCGGACCCGTCGTAGTTTTTCAAGAATCAAAGA
>CABREZ010000105.1 GCA_902470035.1 uncultured Streptococcus sp.
CCATTTGGCTGTACTGATAGGCGAGGAAAAGCCCAATGCCAATCACCAGTAAAAACAAGCCCCATTTGATGACTCCCTTCACAAAGCGAATCACAAGCAGGATTATCATAGAGCCAATCAGCCAAGTAATGGCCGAATGGGAGAAGAAAGCTTGAACAGCTTCCTTATTGTCCCCGAAAAATTGACGGACTCCCTCAGGAGCATAGTTTTCCCAAGCCTGTTGAATGCCTAATTCATGGGAAATTGCTTGACCTTTTTGGGATATCCAAAGAAAGATTCCAGAGTTAAACACGAAGAGTGCCACTTGTTCTGGAAAGGTTCGAATAAGATACAGTATGCGTTTGATCATCCTTACTCCTTGTATAGTTGACGAACAGCCTCAATATCCCTCGGTTGAATGCTATAGAAGGAACCAGCTGCCTGCATGACAGACTCTTCCTCATTATGGTCCAAACCAATGGCATGGCCTAGTTCATGCTCAGCTGTATTTACAATCCGTTGATGGGAATAGTTGTACTGCTTATTTAATAGGTAATAGCGATTCAAACGAACAATCACCCGTTTGAAACGATTGGTTAAAACATTGGTCTGGGTTTCTGCTTCACCTGCTGCAGAAACCGTGCTATCATCCATCTCTGTCAAGAGAATATCTGCCTCTTCTTCACTGGTGACAAGTTGGAAAGTGAAGGCCCCTGTCTGATTCCAAGACTCAAGAGCTTCCTCATAAGCAAGAGTAAAAGTCTCATCCATTGCAGGATCTAGATAAACTTTTGCAGTTACATGATCCCACCTTGCTCCTGTAGAGGTATGGCCATCTGTTGCAAGACCTTCTTGAGCAGATGGACTTCCCGGACCTAGCAAAGGACCAGTTCGATGAAAATAAGCATCCACCTGCGTGACAACCGTTTGGGCTGCGCGACTAACCCCATCAATCCCGCTACCGGTTTTGCCACTAAAGAATAGAACACCAACCAGTAGAGCAATACTGAGGGTTAGGGTCCAAAACAAGCCCCAAACAAGGCTCCAAATGGCCCGTATTAGAAAACGAATCATGGCTATAATGGTTCTCACAAGCTCCTCCTTTCCTTGAGAAGACCTCTGTTTAGGTCTAGAAGAGGTTATTTTACCTCAGCTTTCTTAAAATAAGCTAAAATTTGAAGTCATGAAAGGAAAAAGATCCAGTTGACTACATAGCCACCGGACCCTTCTCATCCTGCTTCTTCTTTTATCTTTAGCTTAGCGATGCACTGTTACTTTTCCAGTACGATAATCCAAACTAATCCCACTCTGGACATTCGGAACAAAGACATTAAACTCTAGACTACCATCGCTGGATTTCGCTTCAATCTGACTACCAACTGGTACTAAATCTTCGTCCGATGCATAGTAGAGTGTCACCCGATAACGGACCCGTTTATTTTTGTCTAGGGCCTTGCGAACAAGGGTTTCATAGTAATTTTGTCCCGTCGAAAAACTATCACGCGCTTGATTGGCCCAAGCTGTTTGAACCGCAATATTTTTAGGATTCGTCATCGAAGCATCAAACCCATCTAAGTTGCCAATCAAGGCATAGCCGAGAAGATGGCCCCGGTCAACCGCATGGTCATATTCCCCAGCTAACTTGGTTACTTGGTGCCAGCCAGCAGGGGCCCAATCTACATCCGTCTGTTCTCTCTTTTGGTATTGACGAGTCGCCTTGGTCATCAAAGCGTTGGCAACTGTTGGAATTTCTCGTCCTTTTACAGTCTTTGTCTTGGTATCTGCATAAGGGAGACTAGCAACATCCGCATCCAGATTGGTTTTGTTTTGATTAATGATAAAAGCGCCCGCTTCGTTCCATTGAATGTTCTTTCCTAGTTTAGCTCGAACACTATCTGTCAGAACACTCTCCGCTAGTTCCTTACTCGGTGTTGCTTCTTGACTCGAAGTAACAACCGTTTGAACCTGAGAGTGACTTGCGACTGGCTGGGGTTGACTAAAATAATAGCCACCGATGGAGAGGGCTGCTGCCACCACCAAGCCCAGTAGGGTTTGTCCCGATTTTTTCATTTTAAGTGGTTTCTTCTGATTGTTTGCCACAATGTTTCCTCTATTTCTACTGAATGGGAAAGAGCCTGGGATCACAATCTCAAGCTCCTCTTTTTGATAAATGGTTACTTACCTGAAAATTTCTGAAGGATTTCCTTCCAGGTATCTGGCGAGAGAATGGACCAAGGATCCTTTCCATTGCCAATGACACCATATCCAATGACCAAGCCAAGAGCGAAAACAATCACTAAGATCGTAAGAACCAATAGGACGATTCCCAATTGTTTTCCGATTGCTTTTAATTTAGTTTTCATCATCATCTTCCTTCACACGACGTACATCTGCTCCAAGAGCCACCAATTTCTCATGGAATTTAAAATATCCACGGTCGAGGTGGGTTAACTTGCTCACTTTGGTTTCTCCCTCAGCCACAAGCCCCATTAAAATCAAGGTTGCACTAGCACGCAAGTCTGTCGACATTACTTCAGCCCCTTGTAAGCTAGCTCCACCTTGGATACGAGCTGTATCTCTCATAATATCTGAATGTAAGCCCATCCGACGCATCTCTTCCAAATGTTGGAAACGATTTTCAAATACCGTTTCAATCATAGTCGATTCACCAGAAGCCATGGCCATCAAAGCAGTAAATTGGGCTTGCATATCTGTAGGGAAGCCTGGATAAGGTAAAGTTTTTACCGTCACTGGTTTCAATTTAGAAACATCTGAGCGAATGCGAATACCATTTTCTTCTTCCGTTACCTCAACACCCATTTCTTGCATCTTAGAAAGAAGAGGGCGGTTATGTTCCCAAATCGCATCCTCAATTAAAACGTCACCACCCGTCATGGCTGCACCAACCATGAAGGTTCCTGCTTCAATTCGGTCTTGAACAACATTGTGAACCGCTCCATGCAAGCGATCTACCCCAACAATCGTCAAGGTTTCTGTTCCAGCTCCACGCACCTTAGCGCCCATTTTATTTAAAAGAGAAGCCAAATCCACAATCTCAGGTTCGCGGGCTGCATTTTCAATAACAGTAGTTCCATCTGCCAAAGTTGCTGCCATCATGATATTTTGCGTCGCACCTACGGATGGGAAATCCATGTAGATATGAGCTCCTCGAAGACGATCTGCTTTTGCTTCAATGTAACCAGCCGTTTGGGTGATCTTCGCTCCCATGGCTTCCAGACCTTTAAGGTGGAGATCAATCGGACGACTACCAATGGTACAGCCACCCGGCATGGAAACTTTGGCATGACCATTTCGAGCCAAGACAGGACCTAGAACGACGATCGAAGCTCGCATCTTGCTGACATATTTGTAAGGCGCTTCTTCTGTTAATGGTTGAGTCGCATCAACGACTACTGTATTGGTCTCCTCATCAAACGTAACTTGAGTGTTCAAGCCACGAACGACATTATTCATTGTAAAGACATCAGATAAAACAGGAACATTGGTCAAGGTCGTTGTTCCTTCACTGGCCAAAACAGTTGCTGCTAAAAGGGGAAGGACTGCATTCTTTGCTCCTTCAATCTTCACAGTTCCAACTAGGCGATTTTGACCACCATTTACAATAATTTTATCCATACTTGTTATTACTCCATTTCATTCAGTCACGACTACTATCATACCATAAATTCATTAAAAAAGAAGCTAAAAGTTCCCGTTAAACAACTGCCGACTGAATTCATAAATACTGATAAAGAAGCTACTAGTCAAATAGCCTAGACTAATGCTGATCAATAAAATAAGAAGCCGAATTTTCACGGCTGTATCGGCACTTACCTTTAAAAAAAGATCCCACTGAACCACCGTTGAAAGAAGGTGGTAGGCGAAGAAAATAAACAATAGGTGACTGCAAAAAGTAAAAATCATTTGAATCATACCTCTATTATACCATAAGAAAAACTTTCCTTTCATATTCTTTAGATTCAAAAAAAGAAGTCGATTTAATCAACTTCTTTCTATTCTTATAATCGATTTCCGACATTAATCCGGTTAATAGCGCGTTGAAGGGCAATTTTTGCACGACGCTCCATATCAACAGAATGTTGATCTTTGGCTTCTTCAAGGGCTTTTTCAGCACGCATTTTTGCACGCTCAGCCCGGCTAATATCAATGTCTCGAGCGCGTTCCGCCGAATCCGCTACGATGGTAATGACATTATCTGCCACTTCGATAATCCCACCATTCACGGCGATCCAATCAATGTGTTTTTCGTCATCGACCCGACGGACCTTGACTTGGTCTACAGCCAAAACCGCAATGGTATTGATATGACGAGGTAAAATCCCTAATTCACCATCAATTGTCTTGACAGATACAAATGCGGCATG
>CABREZ010000106.1 GCA_902470035.1 uncultured Streptococcus sp.
GGTATCATGATCGCTCGTGGTGACATGGGTATCGAAGTACCATTCGAAATGGTTCCAGTTTACCAAAAAATGATCATCACTAAAGTGAACGCAGCAGGTAAAGTTGTTATCACAGCAACAAACATGCTTGAAACAATGACTGAAAAACCACGTGCAACTCGTTCAGAAGTATCAGACGTATTTAACGCTGTTATCGACGGAACTGACGCTACAATGCTTTCAGGTGAGTCTGCAAACGGTAAATACCCACTTGAGTCAGTAACAACAATGGCTACAATTGACAAGAACGCACAAACTCTTCTTAACGAATACGGACGTTTGAACTCAGATACTTTCGAACGTAACTCTAAGACAGAAGTTATGGCTTCAGCTGTTAAAGACGCTACTAACTCAATGAATATCAAATTGGTTGTAACTTTGACTAAGACTGGTCACACTGCACGTTTGATTTCTAAATACCGTCCAAATGCTGACATCTTAGCATTGACATTTGACGAATTGACTGAACGTGGATTGATGTTGAACTGGGGTGTTATCCCAATGTTGACAGATGCTCCATCATCAACTGACGATATGTTCGAAATCGCAGAACGTAAAGCAGTAGAAGCAGGTCTTGTAGAATCTGGTGACGATATCGTTATCGTTGCAGGTGTGCCACTTGGCGAAGCTGTTCGTACAAACACAATGCGTATCCGTACAGTACGTTAATCTAACCAATGAACAAACCTTGTTTTCTAAGTTAAAAGCTTGGAGACAAGGTTTTTCTTTTTAGAGCAAGTTTCTGACAATTTGGGAATGTGGGCCTTTTTTATTGTCTAATAAAATGGTATAATGAAATGAGCTGAAAGGGGGGATAGGAATGTCGAAAAGGGATTTGATTCGGAATATGATCATCATTGGAATATTGGGCTTGGTACTTATTACTTTGCGCCTATTTGTTTTTCAACCATTGTGGGTATCTGATCAAATGGCCAATGCCTCCGTTAAGAAAGATGATTTAGTATTAGCGACTAAAAAGGGGAAAATTGATCGAACGGACTTGGTCCTCTATCATGTAAAAGAGAAACAATATCTTGGACGTGTCATTGCGATAGAGAGCGATGAGGTCAGCTATGTGGATGATGTCTTTTATCTGAATGGTGTAGCTACAGCAGAGCCGTATTTGGACAAGATGAAGACCAAACATTTGGCTGCCCCAAGTGGCGATTATTTTACAAATGATTTTTTCTCTAGAGAACTCAAGGGAACCAAGGCTGGAAAAGTACCTAGTAATAGTTACTTAGTCCTAAATGATGATCGCAACAATACCAAAGACAGTCGTGAATTTGGTTATATTCAAGCAGATCAGATTGAGGGTGTTGTCGATTTCAGATTGTACCCCCTCAATAAATTTGGTTTTATTAAAGAAGAAGAATAGTCCATGAGGACTATTTTTTCTTACAAAAAAGCTACTGCAGAAAGGAATTGCAGTAGCTTTTTGTTCTGGTTAGATTGAGGTAGAGGGATCTATTTTTCTTGTTTACTAGTGATTTGATGAAAGACCTTTTGCCAGTGTTCATGGCGACGCCAGAGACTGGTATGGATCTGGTTATTTAACTCATAGCGAATCAATTTGGTCTTTTGACTGATGGATTCGATTTCGAAATTCTTAAAAGGAATCTGATGCTCTTCTTGCAAACGAACGAGATCCTTTTTGTGGCTTTCTTGGCCAAACTCATCGATGAGGGTGAAGTTGTCTGCTAGGAGGGTTGAATATTCTTGTTGAGCCTGCAAGCGTTCTTCGTAGGTTTTTAGTTTGAGAAGGACATTGTCTAAAATTTCATCTTCTGGGATGGAACTTGGCTCCACATGGACATCAATGTCAAAGACACCAAACTGATCTTTGAGAAGATGTTCGACCTCTTCGGTAATGGCATGGCTCTCATAAACAGAGAGATCTGGATTCATTTCGATGACGACATCTAGATAAATATTACTACCGTAGGTTCGTCCTCGTTGGGATTTTACCCGTCTGACCTTTGGCAATTCCAGAATAGCAGCCTTGTATTTATCAAGAAGACTTTCATCAAATCCATCTGAGAGGCTGAAGGAGGATTCAATGAAAATGTCGTAGGCAGTTTTTAGGATAAAGAAGGTAATAACGATGGCCACTAATTGGTCCACAATCGGATAGTTAAGAGCACTAGCTCCAATCGCAATAGAGGTTCCTAAAGAAGTGACCACGTCAGACAGGTTATCTTTAGCAGCAGCATTGAGGGCCTTGGATTGGGCTTTCTTGGCTAAAGTGCGGTTATGAAGATAGACCGCAAACATGACAAGGGCTGACCCAACTCCAACAATGGCTCCTAAAGGATCAATAACAGTTGTTTCCCTGCTGAGAATTTTTTGAACCGTATCTCGTAGGACATCAAAGCCCACATAAAACATGATGATGGAAGTTACCAGGCTAGCTAGATCTTCAATCTTCCAATGACCAAATCGGTGGTCGCGGTCAGCTGGCTGACGGGCCATGCGAATGCCGATGAGAAGGGCGACATTACTGATAATATCGGATAAGTTATTAAAACCATCGGCAACCAAACTGGAGGAGTGAAGGAGGTGTCCTGTTGCTAACTTAGCAGCGGATAGGAGCAGGTAGGCCACGATACTGATCAGGGCTCCACGTTCGGCTAGTTTTAAATTACTTTGTGACTTTTCCACGAGTCCCTCCTTACTTTTCATTTTTTATTCCATTCGTTTCTTCGTTTTTCTTTGATAAAGAAAAACGTATCTTCTTAAAGATTCATTATAGACTTTTTACGCTTAAAATTCAAATGAAGCCGACCATTTTCTCAAGGAGAAAGAGGCAAATTGTGGTATAATAGAACGATTGAATGAACGAGGAGTATGAGATGAATCCTTTATTGAATGGTATGAATGACCGCCAAGCGGAGGCGGTCCAAACGACAGAAGGTCCCCTCTTGATTATGGCGGGGGCAGGTTCTGGTAAGACACGTGTCTTGACCCATCGGATTGCTTACTTGATTGATGAAAAAATGGTCAATCCTTGGAATATTTTGGCCATTACCTTTACCAATAAAGCCGCTCGCGAGATGAAAGAGCGAGCTTACCAGTTGAATCCAGCAACCCAAGATTGCTTGATCGCCACCTTCCACTCCATGTGTGTGCGCATCCTTCGCCGCGATGCGGATCACATTGGTTACAATCGTAACTTTACTATTGTCGATCCGGGTGAGCAGCGAACACTGATGAAACGTATTCTCAAGCAGTTAAACTTGGATCCTAAAAAATGGAATGAACGAACCATTTTGGGGACCATTTCCAATGCCAAGAATGACTTGATCGATGAAGTAGCCTATGCTGCTCAAGCGGGGGATATGTACACCCAGATCGTCGCCAAGTGCTATGAGGCTTACCAAAAGGAACTCCGTCAGTCAGAAGCAGTGGACTTTGATGATTTGATCATGTTGACCTTGCGTCTCTTTGACCAGCATCCTGATGTGCTGACCTATTACCAGCAGAAGTTCCAATACATCCATGTAGATGAGTACCAAGATACCAACCATGCCCAATACCAATTGGTCAAACTCTTGGCTTCACGCTTTAAAAATATCTGTGTGGTTGGGGATGCTGACCAGTCTATTTATGGTTGGCGGGGAGCAGACATGCAAAATATCCTGGACTTTGAGAAAGATTATCCCGATGCCAAGGTCGTTTTGTTAGAGGAAAATTATCGCTCCACTAAAACCATCCTACAAGCAGCGAACGATGTGATCAAAAACAATCGGAACCGCCGTCCGAAGAATCTCTGGACCCAAAATGCTGAAGGCGAAGAGATTGTCTATTACCGGGCCAATGATGAACAGGATGAAGCGGTCTTTGTTGCCAAAACCATTGAAGAACTCAGTCGCGAAACTGGCTATAAGCATCGTGATTTTGCGGTTCTCTACCGGACCAATGCTCAGTCACGGACCATTGAAGAAGCACTGCTCAAGTCCAATATTCCTTATGCCATGGTGGGGGGGACCAAGTTCTACAGCCGTAAGGAAATTCGAGATGTCATTGCTTATCTGAACTTGATTGCCAACCTTAGTGACAATATCAGTTTTGAGCGGATTATCAATGAACCTAAGCGGGGGATCGGGCCAGGTACGGTGGATAAGATTCGTGATTTTGCCCAAATGCAAGGGACCTCACTTCTGGATGCTTCAGCCAATATCATGCTCTCTGGTATCAAAGGAAAAGCTGCTCAAGCTATCTGGGACTTTGCCAATCTCATTCTTGATTTGA
>CABREZ010000107.1 GCA_902470035.1 uncultured Streptococcus sp.
CGCTCTGAACCGAAACGACGCATCAACTCATCTTCAAGAGAAAGGTAGAATTGAGATTCACCTGGGTCTCCTTGACGTCCAGAACGTCCACGCAGCTGGTTATCAATCCGTCGGCTTTCATGACGCTCTGTACCAATGACACATAGTCCGCCCAATTCACGAACTCCTTCACCGAGCTTGATATCGGTACCACGTCCGGCCATGTTGGTCGCGATGGTAACGGCACCACGTTGACCAGCATTCATGATGATTTGCGCTTCTTTGTAGTGGTTTTTCGCATTCAGAACTTCGTGGGGAACACCTGCTTCGACCAAGAGACGAGATAAATAGTCACTGGTTTCAACGGCAACGGTACCTACCAAGACTGGTTGCCCTTTTTCGTAACGTGCTTTTACATCTTCTACTACAGCCTTAAACTTAGATTTCAAGCTTGGGTAGAGAAGATCTGGATGGTCAATACGAGCAATCGGACGGTTTGTTGGAATTGGAATGACGCGAATATTGTAGATTTCACGGAATTCTTCTTCTTCTGTTTTACCAGTACCTGTCATCCCTGAAAGTTTCTTGTACATCCGGAACAAGTTTTGGTAAGTAATAGAAGCTGATGTTTTGGTTTCTTCTTGGACTGGCACACCTTCTTTAGCCTCAATCGCTTGGTGCAAGCCGTCAGAATAACGACGACCTTCCATGGTACGACCTGTAAATTGGTCGACGATCAAGATTTCTTGATCTTCACTGACTACATAGTCGATATCCAAAATCATGATGTAGTTAGCACGGAGGGCATTGTCGATGTAGTGCGTTAAGGCAACATTTTCAATGTCGTACAAGTTTTCAAGATTAAAGTAACTTTCAGCCTTATCAATCCCAGAATCTGACAAACCAATCGTTTTTGAAGGGACATCAATAATATAGTCTTCTTTTTCCAAAGATTTTACATAGGTATCCGCCATGTGATAGAGTTGACTAGTTTCTGTAGAAGTCTGACCTGAAACAATCAATGGCGTACGGGCTTCATCAATTAAGATGGAGTCTACCTCATCGACCAAGGCATAATTCAAAGGACGTTGTACCATATTTTCGGCACGAACAACCATGTTGTCACGCAAGTAGTCAAAACCGATTTCCGCGTTGGTTGAATAAGTGATGTCACAAGCATAAGCTTCTTGTTTTTCAGACGGTGATTTTGCAGCTAAATTGATCCCTACTGACAAACCAAGCCATGAGTACAACTCACCCATCTCAGTCGCATCACGTTCTGTCAGGTATTCATTGACAGTGACAACGTGAACTCCTTGGCCAGATAGGGCATTCAAATACACCGGCATGGTCGCAGTCAAGGTTTTCCCTTCCCCTGTACGCATTTCTGGAACGTCACCGTGGTGAAGAACAATACCCCCCATGACCTGTACTTTATAAGGGAACAAGCCCAAAACACGCTTAGCACCCTCACGAACTACTGCAAAAGCTTCGTAGAGAAGATCATCCAAAGATTCACCATCTTGGTAACGCTGTTTGAACTCTTCCGTTTTCGCTTTCAGTTCATCATCTGACAAGGCAGCCATTTGATCTTCATAAGAAAAGACCTTGTCTGCCATCTTTTCCAATCGTCTTAATTCACCTTTATCATTTTCGATAATTGTCTTTAATAAATTAGCCATTAGTATCCTTACTTTTCAATTTTTTAAAATTTTAAACGTTCTTTTTATTATAGCACACTGTAGCTTATCCATCAAGAAATTCCATTGATTAGGATATGGTTTTCCTCTCTTTTTCCCTCAGCAATCTTCCATTCCCCCATCTAGCAGAAAATTCCTTAAAACAACAAAAGGCTGAGCACATGATGACTCAACCTTCTTTCTTCTTTATGGATGACTAACAATTAATTCCATCTCTTCTCCTGACAAGGTCCAATTCTGGATATCACTCGTTAAGATAAAGTGGTCCCCTTTTCCAATCGGATAATTCTCCCCATCTACTTGAAGACTTCCTTGCCCTGAGAGAACGCTCACCAAGCTATAATCATGGGTCTTTTCAAATCGAACTTCCCCATTAACTACCCACTTGTGAACACCAAAGAAGTCATTTGCCACTAACAAAGTCGATGACAAGTGATCAACTTTTTCCTCAACTGGTCGGCTATTTGCCGGAGCACCTAAGTTCAGTACATCAATGGACTGTTCAATATGCAACTCACGTAGATTCCCTTGATCGTCTTTACGATCAAAGTCGTAAACTCGATAGGTCGTGTCACTCGATTGCTGGGTTTCTAAAATCAAGATACCTGAACCGATCGCATGCATGGTTCCACTTGGTACATAGAAGAAATCTCCCGCTTTCACAGGAACCCGTGCTAAAAGATCATCCCATTCTTTGGCTTCGATCATTTGGCACAATTCTTCCTTGGACTGGGCGTGATGACCATAGATAATCTCTGCCCCCTCATCAGCAGCAATAATATACCAGCATTCGGTTTTTCCAAGTTCTCCTTCATGCTCCATTCCATAGGCATCATCTGGGTGAACCTGAACACTGAGCCAGTCATTTGCATCTAGAATCTTTGTCAACAATGGAAAAACCGGTTCTGTTCGATCTCCAAATAATTCGCGATGCTCTGCATATAGTTGGTCTAAGCCCATTCCAGCATAAGGTCCATTCTTAACAACAGAAACACCATGTGGATGGGCCGAAATAGCCCAGTATTCACCAACATGATCGCTCGGGATTTCATAGCCAAACTCATCTCGTAATCTAGTTCCACCCCAAATCTTTTCCTGCATGACGGATTGTAAAAATAACGGTTGTGACATACCTGCCTCCATATATCCTTGTATTCAATACCTTATTATACCAAATTCTACTCATTTTTGAAAGCCCTGCCAAGCTGTTTCGACCCTTTTTAATTTTTTGCACGTTTTTCGCATTTTTACCAGCTTTCCGCTATAATAGGTATATGAATCTCAAAGAATCTATTATTGAATTGGCTCACTCCATTGGTATTTCAAAAATTGGCTTTACCACGGCAGATGATTTTTCCTATTTAGAAAAATCCCTCCGCCTAGCTGTGGAAGAAGGCCGAAATTCTGGTTTTGAGCACAAAAATATTGAAGAACGAATCCAACCACGCTTAAGTTTAGCTTCTGCTAAAACGATTATTTCCATTGCCGTTGCCTATCCCCACAAGTTAAAACAACAACCTCAGAAGACGGCCTATAAACGCGGAAAATTCACCCCCAATAGCTGGGGCCTTGATTATCACTATGTCTTGCAAGATAAATTAGACCGCCTAGCACGAGGGATTGAAGAATTGACCGCCGACTTCGAATACAAGGGCATGGTGGATACCGGTGCCTTAGTGGATACCGCGGTTGCTCAACGAGCTGGGATTGGCTTTATCGGAAAGAACGGCCTCGTCATCTCAAAAGAATACGGTTCTTATATGTTTTTAGGTGAACTCATCACCAACCTAGAGATTGCACCCGATCAAGCCGTTGACTATGGTTGCGGAGATTGTAACCGCTGTGTAGAGGCCTGCCCGACTTCTTGTTTAATCGGAGATGGCTCTATGAATGCCCGACGTTGCCTATCCTTTCAGACCCAAGACAAGGGAATGATGGATCTGGAATTCCGTAAAAAGATTAAAACGGTCATCTACGGTTGTGATATCTGTCAAATCTGTTGCCCCTACAATCGTAGTCTGGACAATCCGCTAGCCACTGATATCGATCCTGAACTAGCGCACCCAGAATTGATCCCCTTTATCGAGTTATCCAATGGACAATTCAAAGAAAAATTTGGAATGGTCGCTGGCAGTTGGCGGGGAAAAAATATTCTCCAGCGCAATGCCATCATTGCTTTGGCCAATGCTAACGACCGATCTGCTATTCCTAAACTGTTAGAAATCATCGAAACCTCGCAAAACCAGATCCATATTGCAACAGCCATTTGGTCACTGGGGGAGCTGATTCGAGAAGTCACACCTGACTTGGTCGATTTATTAACTTCCCTCAAAAACCCAAGTCCTGCGATTATAGAAGAACGCGAACGGTTCTTCCAAAAATTCCAACACCAAATCTCACATAATTAAAAACTGCCTAACAAACTTAGGAAGTTTTGAATGTAGACAAACTATTTTTTTACATAAAACAGCTAGTTACTCTTCTTAAATGACTTATTTTGCCATTTAAGAAGAGTAAAAACTTTCCGCTGTGAGAAAAGTGCCTGAAACACTATAGTTTCAGGCACTCGGGAGGTTTGAGACCTTAGG
>CABREZ010000108.1 GCA_902470035.1 uncultured Streptococcus sp.
TGTTGAGGCGCTTGTTGGAAACCTTGTTGAGGTTGTTGAGGCGCTTGTTGGAAACCTTGTTGAGGTTGTTGAGGCGCTTGTTGGAAACCTTGTTGCGGTTGTTGAGGCGCTTGTTGGAACCCTTGCTGAGGTTGTTGAGGCGCTTGTTGGAATCCTTGTCCTGGAGCAGGGTGTCCAAAACCTTGTTGAGGTTGTTGCCATTGTTGTTGTCCAGGATGACCAGGTTGTTGTGGTGATTGGACAGATGAAGCAATAGACTGGGCAAATCCTTTAGTTGTTGATGCAAGTTCTTGGAATGTTCCTTTAGTGATTTTACCGCCAGACATAGCTAAGAGCCCAGTAGCTACAGTAGCAATTCCTGCTAGTAAACAAAGAATCAAACCAAAACCAAGAGAAATTCCAAAGCCACCAAAATTAACAGCATATTTATTTATATTGATTACATCAATAATTGAAATGATTGTTTGAATAGCTCCAATGACGATTACACCAATTGCAAAAGGTTTTTCCATAGGTTTTTCATAATTTTTTAAACAAGAAAGAACAATGGATACAATTGCAAGGAAAATAATTAACCAACCATCTCCTTGAGTACCACTGACAGTCATGCTACCCAATGATCCAGCTGAAGCGGAGGCCCAAGGTAAAAAACTTCCTAAAATTGCAACTGCAGATGCAGCAATGATAAAAATACGATGTTTATGCATAAAACGTCTCCTTTTTTGTGATTATTATATCATAAATAAGTTCAAACTGGAATGGAAATGTAAGAAATCGTTCACATTATTCTCAATATTATTAAAATTCATTCGTTTTTGTTTAAAATGAAAAAAGGCCAATCAACTCCACTAGAAATGACTGACCTGCTTGCTTGATTTTTCATGAACATCTACTTTGCTTTGGCAACTTCCTGTAGTTCCCGATAGATTTGCTCGTTTTCTTCTAAGGAATAAGAATTGGCACCACTGGCGAGTGGGTGGCCTCCACCATCGTGGCGTTTGGCAATCTCGTTGATCACCAGAGCTTTACTTCTCATACGGACGCGGTAGTGGCCATCGGCTTGCTCGACAAAAATAGCCCAAACGCTGACGTCTTCGATTCGACCAGGTGCTGAGACGATCGCAGCAGTCTCGGCATCTGTGATTTGGTAGTGTTTGAGGAGCTCTTGGGTAAGGGTCACGCGACTTGCTCCGTTTTCATCGATTTCGAGATTGTCATAGACATAGCCTTGAAGCTTGGCAATCTTAAAGCTCATGCTATCCATCAGACGAGAAAGACCGGCAAAGTCAAAGTCAAAGCTACGAAGGTGGGCAACCATCTCGAAAGTCCGGCTTGTCGTCGAAGGGTAGAGGAAGCGTCCAGTATCTCCGACAATACCGGCATAGAGGAGACGGGCTGCTTCTGGACTGATCTCAAGCTGTTGTTCAAGAGCGAAGAGGGTGATGAGCTCGCTCGTAGAGCTCGAGTCGGTGTCTACCCAGAGGAAATCTCCGTAGGCATCGTCGTTTGGATGGTGGTCAATCTTGATCAGAAAATCGCCACTTGTGTAGCGTTTGTCATCGATGCGAGGGGTGTTGGCAGTATCGCAGACAATGACTAGAGCACCTGCATAGTCTTCATCTGTGACAGTATCCATACTAGCCATCCAAGCAAGAGTTGGCTCGTTAAAGCCGGTAGCTAAGACTCTTTTTTCTGGGAAGTTGGTCTGGATGATTTCTTTCAGACCGACCTGGCTTCCAATCGCGTCCGGATCGGGATTCATATGACGGTGAAGGATAACGGTATCGTATTGGTTAATTTTCTCTAAAATGTCCTGTGTAATCTGCATATAGTACCTCATTTAGTTCTCATTCAATTTTAGCATAAGGCAGGCATTTGGAAAAGAAAAAGATTGTCTGGCTCTCTGGTGGAGAATTTCCGAACAATGCCAGGTACCCAGAACTTCCCCATGCAAAATGCGCGCGAAAGTGGTATAATGTCATAAGATTATTATTTGGAGGGAATTATGACATTAGCAAAGATTGTTTTTGCAAGTATGACAGGAAATACAGAAGAGATTGCTGATATCGTTGCAGATAAGTTTCGTGATCTTGGTGTCGAAGTAGAAGTCGACGAATGTACAACAGTAGACGCAGAGGACTTTCTTGAGGCTGATATTGCAGTCGTAGCGACCTATACCTACGGTGATGGTGAGCTTCCTGACGAAATCGTTGACTTTTATGAAGACTTAGCTGGTCTTGACTTGAACGGTAAGATCTACGGTGTCGTTGGTTCAGGTGATACCTTCTACGACGAGTTCTGTAAAGCAGTCGATGACTTTGATCGTGTCTTTGCAGCGACTGGTGCAGTTAAAGGTTCTGAGTGCGTCAAAGTGGATCTGTCAGCTGAAGATGAAGATATTGAAAAATTAGAAGCTTTTGCAGAAGAACTCGCAGCAAAAGTGGGCTAATCCATAGCTAAGAAAGGTGTTTGCATGTGGCAGGCACTTTTTTTATGGGTGAAAACCTTCAATAGCTGGATAGGGCTAGTAAGATTGCCTGATTTTTGATAAAATGGGTAGCAAAAAGTAAGGAGGCCAGTGTATGGAACTAGAGAAGATTCGCCAAGAGATTGATAGCATTGATAAAGAATTGGTCCGTCTGTTAGAACGCCGGATGAACTGTGTGGAAGATGTCATTCGCTACAAAGAAACCCATCAAAACCCAGTCTTGGACCGGGCCAGAGAAGAAGAGGTCTTAGCCAATGTAGCCAGCTTGGTACAGGAAAAACGCTATGAAGAAACCATCCTTGCGACCTTTCGGGATTTGATGAAGCGCTCCAGAGGCTACCAGGCCGATCAATTAGATGCGGACTAGGGTGCTGATATGACGATGAGTAAAAGAACTTTAGTTTATACCCTAGATGCTCTCCTGATCGGGGGAATCGTTGGGGTGATTGATACCCTCTTTGGGCGTGTCTTGATTGGGATTGGAGAAGTTCGTACAGACTATCTCCTCTATCTCTTGCCCTTTCTGGCTCTAGCAGGTATCTTGATCACCTATCTCAATCAAACCTATGGAGGCAAGAGTCAAAAAGGGATGGAGCTCCTCTTTGAAGTCGGAGAGGGAAGGGAGAAAGACATTCCCAAGCGTTTGATTCCCTTGACCATCCTTTCTACCTGGTTGACCCATCTCTTTGGTGGATCCGCTGGTCGAGAAGGAGTGGCGGTCCAGCTTGGGGGAACAGTCGCCCATGCTCTACGAAGAGAGGGACTTGGCCCAGACGCTTCACGGATCTATTTGGTCACTGGGATGGCTGCTGGCTTTGGCGGACTCTTTCAGACGCCCCTAGCTGCCATCTTCTTTGCCATGGAAGTCCTAGTGATAGGGAGACTAGAATGGCGTGCTCTCTATCCTGCGACAATCGCAGCCTTTGTTGCTAGTTGGACCTCTCACATCTTGGGGCTAGAGAAGTTTACTCAAGTCATTTCAGACAAGCTATCTCTATCCCCACAAGTATTCTTACAGTTGCTTCTCTTAGGGCTCATATTTGGTCTGACAGGCAAGCTCTTTGCCTATCTCCTAGGAAAGTTTAAACAAGGTTTTGCCAAGGCCTTTGCCAATCCCTATGTGCGGATTGGAGTGGTCGGTCTCGGTCTAAGTGTCCTCTTGTATCTGATTTGGACAGGTCGCTATACAGGACTGGGGACCAACCTGATCTCCCAAAGTTTTGCGGGAACTGAAGGCAAGAGCTTGATCACTGGAGCAGACTGGATTCTCAAGCTCCTTTTTACAGTGACAACCATTGCTGCAGGCTATAAGGGAGGAGAAGTGACCCCGCTCTTTTCTATCGGGGCAAGTCTAGGTGTCTGGCTAGCTCCTTTCTTTGGGCTTCCGATTTATCTGGTAGCCGCCTTAGGTTATGCGGCAGTCTTTGCAGGGGCAACCTCGACGATGATCGGCCCCATCTTGATCGGGTGTGAGGTCTTTGGTTTCCAGCATTGGCCAGCCTTTCTCCTGGTCTGTCTGGTCGCTACGCATCTCTTTCCAGCCCTGTCTATCTATGGTGGACAAAAAGTTGCGAAAAAGTTGCAATAATCCTTTACAAACAGACATTCTTTTGGTATTATAAAATTTGTGCGTAATGGAAGCACAAAAATACAGTTTATCCGCTGGGGGAGTAGCCCTCAAGATTGACGAAGATAGGAGAATAAAATGAATCCATTAATCCAAAGCTTG
>CABREZ010000109.1 GCA_902470035.1 uncultured Streptococcus sp.
ATTACCGATTTCTGTCCCACTCTCATTTACTTACTCATATTTCACAAAGACTAATTGTTTTTCAGTCGATAAATCATCCTGGTAAGCAAAGCCATTAAAGGTTAGCTGCTTCATCTCTTCGACCTTTGTAATCTGCTTCTCTAATAAAGCTGTCACAAAAGCCCCACGCGCTTTCTTTGAAATGGTCGAGTGAACCTTCAACTGCCCATTCTTCTCTTCAAGAAATTTAAAAGTCACCATCCGATTTTGGATCTCCTTAGAAAAGACTGTTTCAAACTCACTGGAAAGTAAAGAAATAATCAGGTCTTCACCTTGAAGGGCTTTATCATAGAATACCTTCCAAAAAGTCTTTAAGGATTTCCCTTGGACCTTAAGCTTCATTAGAAAGTCCAAACGATGGGGAGCAATCGGAGCAAGGGCCGGAATCACTCCATAAAGAGCTGAGGTAATCAAAAGGTGCTCTTGCACGTAAGCTTCTTCTTCCTTTGTCCAGTCTGTTCGGCGGATATTCCGATACATAAGACCGTCAAAGAGCTTCAAAGCAGGATAGGTCTTAGCTGTTTCAGACTTGAGCGCTTGGATCCGTTGCTCTTCTTCACTTGCTCGTTCTTCAGAAATCTTATAAAGCAAGGCTAACTCTTCTAGAGATAATGAAGCTAAGACATCAATGACCGCTTGTGTCTCATTTGATATAGGATTCCCCATTTTTTCTGGGGTATCCAGATTCATTTCTTTTGCAGTTGGAATTAATAGTTTCATAGAATTATTTTACCATATTTCACTTTCGCTTGACATAAAATCATCAACATGTTATCATCTAGTCACGAAAACTAGATATCAAAGAGGTGATAACTATTTTATTCAACTACAGTTATCCCAAGTGGGAAGAAATTCCTGATATTGACCTTTATTTGGACCAAGTCCTCCTCTATGTCAATAAGGTTTGTGCGCCTTTTATCTCAGAAACAGACAAGGGCTTGACAGCCTCCATGGTCAATAATTACGTTAAACATGGCTATCTGCCAAAACCAGATAAGAAGAAATACAAGCGACAGCAGGTTGCCCGTCTCATTGCTATTACAACCTTAAAAACGGTCTTTTCCATCCAGGAGATTGCAGCAACTTTGAACCTCTTGCAGAGTCAAGCTGATTCTGCAGACCTCTATAATAGTTTTGTAGACTTCCTACATGAGGAAAAAGAACCTTTGGCACCTATTATCGAATCTGCCTGTCGTACCGTGCTACTCTACCAAGAAACCCTATCCTATATCCATGTTCATTCTGAGGAGGAAAAATAAAAGTGAATTATGCTAGTAAATTAAGTAAACGATTATCCTTTGGAGAGGAAGTCGCAAATAGTGTCACCCATGCAGTCGGTGCCGTTTTGATGCTCTTTCTCTTACCAACTTCTGCTATTTATAGTTATGAAACACATGGGACTCTATCAGCTATCGGGACTTCTATTTTTGTCATCAGTCTCTTTCTCATGTTTCTCTCATCGACCATCTACCATGCTATGGCCTATGACTCACCTCAGAAGTATGTCCTTCGAATCATCGATCACTCCATGATTTATATTGCTATTGCAGGAAGCTATACGCCCGTCGTCCTTTCTCTCATGAACAACTGGTTCGGCTATGCCATTATCCTGATTCAATGGGGGACGACTATTTTTGGGATACTCTACAAGATTTTTGCTAAGAAGGTAAATGAAAAATTCAGCTTAGCCCTCTATTTGATTATGGGTTGGTTGGTGATTTTTATCATCCCGCAGATTATTAGCAAAACAAGTCCAACCTTCTGGGGCTTGATGCTGATGGGTGGCCTATGTTACACAGTTGGAGCTGGATTCTACGCCAAAAAAAAACCATATTTCCACATGATTTGGCATCTCTTCATCTTAGCAGCTTCTGCTCTCCAATATATCGCGATTGTTTATGTCATGTAAGACAGTGACTCTCTTATAGGGAGTCACTTTTTAGTTGCTTTTTTACACCCAATTGACTACAATAAAGAAAAATTGTACGGGGACAGTTATGACGACCAAATACCAAAAGATTTTTACAACATTAAAAAACCAGATTGACCAAGGAATCCTAAAAACCGGAGACCGCCTGCCTTCTGTTCGCCAACTGGCCAGTCAGTATGCCTGCAGTAAGGATACCGTCCAACGGGCCCTGCTCGAGCTCAGCTACAAGAACTATATCTATTCCAAGCCCCAAAGCGGCTATTATGTCCTGGAGGAAGAGACTGGAAAGCACACCGACCTACCTCTTCGACTCAAGGAAGATCGCTTCCAGGCCTTTGAAGACTTTCGGACTTGTATCAACGAAACCCTTGTCGGTCGTGATAATTACCTCTTCAACTACTATGAAAAGCAGGAAGGTCTAGTCGATCTCCGTCAATCTATTGCTTCTCTCCTTCGAGAAGATGCCATTTATACCCAGGAGCAACAAATCGTTATCACCTCAGGAACTCAGCAAGCCCTCTACCTCCTAAGCCAGGTCGCCTTTCCAAACCAAAAAGAAGAAATCCTAGTAGAGCAACCAACCTATTACCGCATCAATAAATTAATTCAGGAGCAAGACTTACCTTATCAAAGCATCAATCGCTTGCCTCAAGGAATTGACTTTGAGCAACTGGAAGCTATTTTTAAAAGTGGCAAGATCAAATTTTTCTATACCATTCCCCGCTACCATTACCCTCTGGGACATAGTTATAGCAAACAAGAGAAGGAACAGATATTGGCCTTAGCAGACCTCTATGATGTCTATATTGTCGAGGACGATTACTTGGGAGACTATGATCCACATTTTTCTCCTAGCTTTCATTATCTGGATGCATCTGACCGGGTCATCTACATCAAGTCCTTTTCTACCAGCCTATTTTCTGCCCTCCGCATCACTTCTATGGTCCTCCCCCAAGCGCTTCTTTCCCCTGTCTTAAAACTCAAGGGAACACTCGACTACGAAAGTAACTTGGTCATGCAGAAGGCCTTGAGCCTCTATATTGACAATGGCATGTTTGCAAAAAATAAAGGGCTCCTTCACCAACAACAAGTCATCCAAAAAGAGCAAGCCGCTTCCCTACTCCAGCAACATTCCCTGTCCGTTCCCGTATGGCCGGTCATTGGAGGTGTTTTACTAGATTTAAGACAGGTCCCTTCGGTCGCTCGACTGAAACATAGCGGTCTCCCTCTCCACTTCTTCGAATCTGCCTATATTAAAAGCTGTCCCTATGCCTTTGCCCGTATCAATCAGGACAAATTGGAAGAGGTTTTACCCCAAATTAACGCTTATCTATGATTCAATCCCATCCTTCTATTCTTGAGTTATTTTTATATATAAAACAATGTTACAAAAATATTATATTTATTACAAAAATCACTTGACATCTGTAACAATAGGAGTATAATCTAAGTCAGAAAGATAAAGAGGTGATATTATGAAACGATCTTTGATTCGTTGGACTGCAGCCTCTCTTGTGGCTGCATCACTTGGACTTGCTTTGGGAGGGTGTGGCTCAAAAGATAAAACAACTTCCTCATCCGAAAGAGCTTCTAGCTCGAAAGTTGAGAAAAAGCCAAAAGCTAGCTTGAATAAAAAAGCTACAGCTTCTTCTTCTCAAGCAAAAGTAGGAACTGAATCTTCAAGTCAGGCAAGTAACCCACCAGCTTCAACTGAACCGAACAAGGCAGAAAATACAACTTCAACTGATCAAGCAGTTGTTCCTGCAGATCTTGTTGGCACATGGGTAGGATCTAGCCCTCAGGCGGATAGCATCAAAATGACTATTGAAGCCAATGGAGATATTACAACTGTCGTTAGCTTTAAAAATGATAGTGAACCAACCCGCACAGCTACCTATACTGCAAGAGCTATTCAAGCATCTGGTAATGTCTATTACTGGGAGTCAGAAGGTCTTAATGGCGCAGATGCACTACTTCCTGGTATTACTGGATTAGGAGTAGCAAATTTCCGCTTCAAACCAGGATTTATCCTTGAGGAAGGTCATTATACTCCGATAGCTTTTACAACAGATATCAATACAGAGTTTGACTATAGCAATTACAGAGATTTCCACTTCTCATTGAGCAAAGAGCAATAAGGCCAGGAAATTCACCACTATAAAAGAGGCTAGGACATAAGTCCTAGCCTTTCAATTGTCTTTGGATTATCGAGCAAGACG
>CABREZ010000110.1 GCA_902470035.1 uncultured Streptococcus sp.
AGCTATCGATAAAGCAGAAACTAAAGGTTTGATCCACAAAAATAAAGCTAGCCGTGATAAAGCACGTCTTGCAGCGAAACTTGGTTAATCAAGAATTGCATACAAAATGAGCTCTCCGGAGCTTTTTTTGTTGCTTCGATATGAGGAGATACGATGAAAATTTCGATTATCGGCTATTCAGGTTCTGGCAAGTCAACTTTGGCTGAAACTTTAGCCCGCTACTACTCCATTCCCAAACTCCACATGGACACCCTTCAATTTCAACCGGGTTGGATAGACAGTGACCGGGATTGGATGGAGGAAGAAATGAAACAGTTTCTAAGCAATCATAGAGACTGGGTCATTGATGGCAATTACTCTTGGTGCTGCTATGAGGAGAGAATGGAGCAAGCCGACCAGATTATCTTCCTGAATTTCTCCCGTTGGAACTGCCTTTATAGAGGATGGAGACGATACCGTCGCTATAAAGGCAGAGTCCGTGAGAGTATGGCAGCAGGCTGCCCAGAACGCTTTGACTGGGAATTCATCCGTTGGATTCTCTGGGACGGTCGAACTAAGAATGCCAAAGAAAGGTATCAAAATATCCGTTCCACCTATCCCGATAAATTCATCACTCTCAAAAATCAAAAGGAACTAGACCGTTTCCTCAATAACATCAAAAATGATCTACTGGAATCGAAGTAAAAATTCGATCTAGTAGATCATTTTTCTTATTTTCTTTTCTTTTGAGGAAACAAGGGAAGTCCTAAAGAAGCCATCTTCTCCGCTGGCACCTTCATGCCATCCTTGATCCATTTGGCTAGGACAGAGACAATGGCTGAACTGAGGAAGGAATTCAAATAACTAGCCGGTCCTTGTGAGGATTTTTGACTTTTACTTCTCTTTTCCAGAAACTCATAAACAGCCTTGGTAAGCAGTTTCTCAAAATTATAATCGACGGCCAAGCTGATAATGCGAGCTTCCTTCTTGGCCTCTTTAAAGAGATAAACCCAAATCTGGTACAAATCGGTCTTAAAATTATACCCTTCTAAAGACTTGGTAATTTTCGAAACAGTTGATTGGAAGATGGATTCCAGCAATTCTTCTTTCGACTCATAATTTCGGTAAAAGGCTGCGCGAGAAACTCCTGCTCTCTCCACCAATTCTGAAATGGTAATCTTTTTCAAGTCCTTTTTATCCAACAATTGAAGCAAAGAAATCTCCAAGGATTCCCGTGTGATGGCATTGCTTTCTTGATTAGACCGTTTCAAATTTTCTAAGGATTTTTCGGATATCTTTCTTTCTGCCATAACACTTACTTTCTATCTGTATCATCTGAATGTATCTGCTTTCAGAGAATGCAACTTCATGATATAATTGTAAGAAAAGACTAACCACTTGTCAATGAACAATTATTTACATTTTGAGGTAATAAAAATGACATGGAAAATTATTGCAGATTCTGGCTGTGATTATCGTACTTACGAAAGTGCTGCACCAGATACTAGCTTTGTTTCAGTGCCCCTTACCATTCAGATTGGTGATACCATTTATACAGACGACGCCAAGCTTGATACTGACAAAATGATGGAAGATATGTATGCTACTGCTACTGCTTCCAAATCGGCTTGTCCTAGTCCTGATGACTATATGAAGGCCTTTGAGGGAGCTGACAATATTATCGTTGTTACCATCACTGGTACTTTGTCTGGTAGCCACAATAGTGCTCAAGTCGCTAAAAAACTTTATCAAGAAGATCATCCGACTACCAACATTCACATGATTGATAGCTTATCAGCTGGTGGTGAAGTGGATCTACTCGTCCGCAAACTCCATCAATTAATCGCTCAAGACCTTGATTTTGATCAAGTGGTTGAAGTCATTACTAAATACCAGGAAAAAACCAAGCTGATCTTTGTGCTTGCTAAGGTCGATAATTTGGTCAAAAATGGCCGACTCAATAAAATTATCGGAACAGTTGTCGGCCTCTTAAACATCCGTATGGTCGGCCAAGCCAGCGATACTGGAACCCTTGAGCTCCTCCATAAAGCCCGTGGCCAAAAGAAAGCTATTACCACTACTTTTGAAGAAATGCTTAAAGCCGGCTACAAAGGAGGGCATATCACCATTGCTCACCGTCGCAACGAAAAATTCGTAGAACAACTCTCTGCCTTAGTCCATGAAAAGTTCGCCAATGCGGATATTGAAGTTCTTCCGACCTCCGGCCTCTGTAGCTTCTATGCTGAAGAAGGTGGCCTCTTAATCGGCTATGAAATTTAACAACAAACTATAAAAGAGGCTGGGACAAAAGTCCTAGCCTCTCAATTGTCTTTGGATTATCGAGCAAGACGCAGTGGTTGAGTGGGCTCTACTACGCCGATTTCATCAGCTTTTACAGTCCTACTCAACTGTGCGGAGGTGGGACGACGAAATCGAATTCTAACGAATTACCGATTTCTGTCCCACTCTCTTTTTTATCCACCAATTTCTTGGTTAAATTTGTAGAAAGTACCTTTATAAATAAAGTAAGTCGCTAGAGCTCCTATACCCGCAATGAGAAGATAAATCACACTAGCAATCAGGGTGGTGAAAGCCTCAGCGGATAGATAGAAGGCAAAGCCTATCAGGACTAGCATAACGATAATAAAGACGAAAATCAATAAGCCTCTCAGGGCTGCATTTCCTCTATTACGGTTCATCAGGTCTGTTACAGTCGACCAATTAGTTGTTAAGAGCTTGTAGTCACGTCTAAAAGCGATCACACTTAAACTCAAACTGGTCAAAAACCAAATCAAAAGCATGGCTAAAAGAGAGAGGGGATGGACACCAAAGTAACAGGACACCCCTACCAAAAGCACAATCGGCAAAGCAGACTGAACCGAAAAGAGAATCCAAAATTTCTTCAAACAATAGCGTTTGAAGTCAATCGGAAGGGCACGAAGATAAGCGAAATTTTCCCGTTCCAAAGAGATCCCAATACTGGTCAAGCTTTCCACAGAGTTGAAGACTCCAATCATGAAAGCAATCAGCGATAAAGGAAGGAGGTATTGGGGTGTGAGGTAGTTTTCAATTTGGAGGGAAGCTCGCGATGCCCCTAAAAACAAGCCAAATGTGAAAAGATAAGGGAAAATCGCCATCATGAAGATGACTTGCGTCAGCAAGGTACCATCACTCAGAAGCCGTTTATGATAGGAAACAGTAAAGCGATGGAAGGCCTTCTGATCTCCCACCTTCATCTGACTCACCCGCTCCTTAACCGCATGGCTGGAAGAAACCTCAAGGGCAGCATCATAAAAATGAGGCAAGACCTGACTTTTGACCAGCCAAATGAGAACCGCTAGAAGCAGAATCCAAGCCAAGGGAGGACTGCTAGAACCAATACCCAAGCCAACATCCCAAGTAGAGCTCCTGAATCCAAAGGATTCAAGATAAAGCTATGAAAGACCTCTATCGGAGGAAAAATACTGGGTTGAGTAACCAGATCACCAGCCACCGAATGCTCTGATTGGAGCATATTAATATAGAGGTAAGCTCCAATGGAAATGAGGCTACCCAAGCCAATGATGAGGTTAGACACCAAACTCGTGTGCTTCTTAAAGATAGCTGATTTGGTAATCAGGTGGGATAAGAACAAGGTGCCTAAAAAAAGGATGGAGAGGAGAATCATGGCACAAAGAAGGCCAAGAAGGAGCCCCACCAGAATATTTCCCCCTGCTTGGATGGGCAGAATGATGAAATAACTCAGCATTGGAAGCAGGGCCATCAAGAGCACTAAAATGACCGAGATGCTCTTTCCTGCAATCACTTCTGCATCCGAAAAGGCATAGGGACGATAAAATTGCAAATCCTTGCTCTCGTAAAAGACATTGTAAAAACTCATCAAACCTTGGGATATGGCTAAGAGCGCAAAGAGCGTAATCATATTGACAAAGGGACCAGGGCTAGAGACAAAATCATTGGTACTCGAGAGAATTCCAAAAAGGAAGAGATAAAGGAGACCGATAA
>CABREZ010000111.1 GCA_902470035.1 uncultured Streptococcus sp.
CAGCCCTACTCAACTGTGCGGAGGTGGGACGACGAAATCGAATTCTAACGAATTACCGATTTCTGTCCCACTCTCTTTTTTATTTTTTCCTCAAATGGCTAAAAAACTACGAATTATATAAGTAGGAGGAAAAAATATGTACAATAAAGTAATTTTAATCGGGCGCCTTGTGGCTGATCCGGAGCTTCATAAGACCAGTACGGATAAGTCCGTTGCGCGTGCGACCCTGGCTGTCAATCGGCGTTACAAGGATCAAAATGGCGAGCGGGAGGCAGACTTTATCACCCTAGTGGTCTGGGGGAAATTAGCTGAGACCCTTGTATCCTATGCCAACAAGGGGAGCTTGCTCTCAGTAGATGGCGAGCTTCGAACCAGACGTTATGAGAAGAATGGGGCGACCCAATATGTGACGGAAGTACTCTGTCAAGGCTTCCAGCTCTTAGAAAGTCGCGCTCAACGAGCGATGCGGGCTAATGGAGCGGGAGGGGATCTAGCGGATCTCATCCTCGAAGAGGAAGAACTTCCCTTTTAAAAGAAGAAAACGGTGCAGCTAGTCAGCTGTGTCGTTTTTTCGAATTAGTCAGTCTTTTTTCCTTACGTTGATAGAAGTCAAGTATAGAAGTTTCTTTGGACAACTCTTCGTTCTAAAAAAACTTGACTATTTTTTCTTGACTATTTTTGACCAAGTGATACAATAGAAACATGAGTTAGCACTCGATGTCAAAGAGTGCTAAAATACAGGGATGGAGGAACGATATGTTAAAACCATTAGGAGACCGCGTGGTCTTGAAAGTAGAAGAAAAAGAACAAACAGTCGGTGGCTTTGTCATCGCAAAAGCAAGTCAAGCTGAAACCAAAACAGCAGAAGTCATCGCTGTAGGTGAGGGGGTTCGGACCCTCGGTGGTGAGTTGGTAGCACCAAGCGTCAAAGTCGGTGATACTGTCTTAGTGGAAAATCATGCAGGCGTTGAAGTGAAAGACGGCGATGAGAAGTACACGATTGTTGGGACTGCAAGTATTCTCGCCATTGTTGAACCCTAAAGAATCAGAAAGGAGAAAAATCTATGTCAAAAGAAATTAAATTTTCATCAGATGCTCGCGCAGCCATGGTCCGTGGGGTGGATATCCTAGCAGATACCGTTAAGGTGACCTTGGGACCTAAAGGCCGCAATGTGGTGCTTGAAAAATCATTTGGGTCACCATTGATCACTAATGATGGGGTAACCATCGCCAAAGAAATCGAATTGGAAGACCATTTCGAAAATATGGGTGCCAAATTGGTATCAGAAGTGGCGTCTAAAACTAATGATATCGCTGGTGATGGGACAACGACTGCGACTGTCTTGACCCAAGCTATCGTCCGTGAGGGGATCAAGAACGTTACAGCAGGAGCGAATCCAATCGGTATCCGTCGTGGGATTGAAGCAGCGGTTGCGACTGCTGTTGAAGCCTTGAAAAACAATGCCATTCCAGTTGCCAATAAAGAAGCCATCGCCCAGGTTGCGGCTGTTTCTTCTCGCTCTGAAAAAGTCGGTGAGTACATCTCAGAAGCCATGGAAAAAGTGGGCAATGACGGGGTGATCACGATTGAAGAATCTCGTGGAATGGAAACAGAGTTGGAAGTCGTGGAAGGAATGCAGTTTGACCGTGGTTACCTCTCTCAATACATGGTCACTGATAATGAAAAAATGGTGGCAGACCTTGAAAATCCTTATATTTTGATCACCGATAAGAAGGTGTCAAATATTCAGGAAATCCTTCCATTGCTTGAAAATATCCTGCAAAGCAATCGTCCGCTCTTGATTATTGCGGATGATGTGGATGGAGAAGCCCTCCCAACGCTTGTCTTGAACAAGATTCGTGGAACTTTCAATGTCGTAGCTGTTAAGGCTCCAGGATTTGGGGATCGCCGTAAAGCCATGTTAGAAGACATCGCTATCTTGACAGGTGGAACTGTTATCACAGAAGATCTCGGTCTTGAGTTGAAAGATGCGACCATCGAGGCGCTCGGTCAAGCAAGTAAAGTGACAGTGGACAAAGATAGTACAGTCATTGTAGAAGGTGCAGGAAATCCTGAAGCCATTGCTAACCGTGTGGCTGTGATCAAATCACAAATCGAAACCACAACGTCAGAATTCGACCGTGAAAAATTGCAAGAACGCTTGGCAAAATTGTCTGGTGGCGTTGCAGTCATCAAGGTCGGAGCTGCAACCGAAACAGAGTTGAAAGAAATGAAACTCCGTATCGAAGACGCCCTCAATGCGACACGCGCAGCGGTTGAAGAAGGAATTGTTGCCGGTGGTGGTACGGCCCTTGCCAATGTTATTTCTGCGGTTGCAACCCTTGAATTGGAAGGGGATGAAGCGACAGGACGCAACATCGTGCTTCGCGCCTTGGAAGAGCCTGTACGCCAAATCGCCCACAATGCAGGTTACGAAGGTTCGATTGTTATTGATCGCCTAAAAAATGCTGAGCTTGGAACAGGATTTAATGCTGCAACAGGTGAATGGGTCAACATGATCGAAGCAGGAATTATCGACCCAGTGAAGGTGAGCCGTTCAGCCCTTCAAAATGCAGCGTCCGTAGCGAGCCTTATCTTGACGACCGAAGCAGTGGTAGCCAACAAACCAGAACCAGCTCCAGCAGCATCAGCTATGGATCCAAGCATGATGGGTGGGATGATGTAATCTGATACCAATGATTGGTGCTAAAGCACCGAGTCATTGGACGGTAGCCGCTATATCGCGGTCTACCTAATCATCTTACTAGCTCAAAGGGAGGAAAGTATCGTTCCTCCCTTTTCACGTCGTAACCCCGTGTCAACGTATTAGGTGGATTTGTAGTTTATGGCAAGCACTATGGTGCCTTGCTGAAGTGTCTTACTAAGAAAATAAAGAAGGCATTATCGGCCTTCTTTATTTTCTGTCGTAATCTGTGTGCTTGATTGAGGTTATGCCTCTAATAATTTGACGCCAACCGCTATCAGGCGGTTTGGCTAAACGTCTTACTAGCTTAAAGGGGTTAGCAAGTCTCCAATCCTCAATCAATCATTGGATAAACTGTCTGACGCAGTAGCTGATTGCTCAAAGCACTGCTTTGAGGTGGCGGATAGGACTTGCGAAGCAAGTTACCTAAATCTTCCCTTCGCTTTTCCAAGCTCGGAAGAGTCCTAATCAGCCTTGCGGGGGCGAGACAACGAACGAATGATTAAAATATTCGTTCTGTCTCGCTCCCTTTTCACGTCGTAACCCCGTGTCAATGTATTAGGTGGATTTGTAGTTTACGGCAAGTACTATGGTGCCTTGCCGAAGTATCTTATTAAGGCAATAGTGAAAGCGTAATTGAATGGCATCCCAAAAGTGAGATAGAGAAAATCTAACTTTTGGGGTGTTTTTTTAATGGTTAGGAATTCCACCCCATCTTTATGGTAAAATAAAGATAAAAAGATGAGGAATGGCAATGTCAAAACGAACAAAAAAAGTTTTTCTATCCTTGCTTTGTTTTTTTCTACTCCTCCTTGGATGCAAGTTTTATATGGATCGAATGAAAGTAGACAATCTCTATCGTCACGGTTTTCAACTTTATGAGGAACAAATCGCGACCTATCTAAAGGAACATTACAGTGGTATCAGTAAAATCGAGTTTTCCCCTATTTTCAAAAGCGGAGGCGGAGGAGAAGGTTTTGTCAATGCTCGTATAGTTCCAGTTGTTTACGATACTGATGGAAATAAAGTCTATCTACGAAATGACGGAGCACTAGATATGGCAGTTAGAGATTATGGCACCCTTGCTGGTCTTGACTTAAGCTTTAATGTCAATGATGGTTCTGAGATTATATATTTATATAATACAAAAAAGGAGTTTATTTCTGTAGAAAACCACCAACACCTTCCGGATAGCTTGAAATTTCAAAAAGAGGAATTTACGGATGAGGCGATGGAAGCTTTTTCTCGTGAGGAACATCTAAAAGGTGTAGAAAAG
>CABREZ010000112.1 GCA_902470035.1 uncultured Streptococcus sp.
ATTGAGCCTAAGGTCTCAATAATTCCGAGTGCCTGAAACAATTGAGTTTCAGGCATTTTTCTCACAGCGGAAAGTTTTTAATCATCTTAAATGACTTAAAATAAAAGTAATTTTTGAAAAGTATCTTGCTGTTTTATGTTAAACAATAGTATGTCTACATTCAAACAAAAAAGAGTCATAGCTCTTTTTTTGTTTGGCAAATCACTTGCTTTTGTTAAAAGTCGGATTTCTTGAAAGGGGTTATTTTATTTGCTATAATCGTAGCAGAAATGGAGGCTTTATGCGCTTAACCAGTCAATTAATCACTGAAACGTTCTCAGATCTGGATAAAGTCGAGCGGTTGAATATCGAGGCTTTCCCTGAAGAGGAACGGATTCCTTTATCGGAGTTTTTACGCTATACGGACAATGATGATGCTCATTTTTTTGCTTTTTACAATGAGGAAGAATTTGTCGGATTTGCATTTGCTATTTCAAATGCCAAGGCCTTTTACGTCAGCTTCTTTGCCATTATGCCACACTTGCGAAGCCACGGCTATGGTCAAGAAATCATTGAAAAATTAGTCGAGTTTTATCAACGGACCATGTTGTTAGAAGTTGAGCGACTGGATGAAGAATGTGATAATCTAGAACAACGACGGGCTCGGATGGACTTCTATTTGCGGAACGGCTTCAAAACAGCCAATGCCTTTTTAGAATACGATGATCTGAGTTTTGAGATTCTTTATCGAGGCGATCAATTTGATGAAGAGGCTTATCGGGACATCTTCCATAAGCTTCAAGCAGAGAATTACTTTGATTTCCGTATTGAATATCGTCGCTTTAGTGAAGATTAAAAAAGTGCTTCTCTGTTACTTAGCAGAGGAGCTTTTTTTAATCAATAGATGAAGAAGTAAATAAGTAAATTAATTTGTACCCTGATATTTCATAATAATATAGCTTAACCCATAAGTTACATGTTGCAATCCATAAATCCAGATAAAAAGAATTGCCGTAGCAGATAAAAGCTGTTATACTAGATAAGATTGAAAAATGTAAAGGAGAACACATGTTACGAAAAGGTTCCTTAACAGGTTTACTGTTATTTGGTATTTTCTTCGGTGCAGGGAATTTGATATTTCCACCTGCGCTAGGTGCCCAGTCGGGTAGCCATTTTTGGCCAGCTATTGCTGGATTTGTCTTATCAGGAGTCGGGATTGCGATTATCACCTTGATTATTGGGACACTCAATCCTAAAGGGTATATTCATGAGATTTCACGAAAAATTGCTCCTTGGTTTGCCATCGTTTATCTGGTAGCCTTGTATCTGTCTATTGGTCCATTCTTTGCGATTCCAAGAACGGCTACTGTTTCCTACGAGGTTGGGATCGCTCCATTGTTAGGAAATGCCAATGGAGGACTTGGTCTTTTCATTTTTACCTTGATTTATTTCTCTTTGGCCTATTTGATTGCCTTGTATCCTTCTAAAATCCTAGATAGTATTGGTCGAATTTTAACACCTGTCTTTGCTATCTTGATCGTTGTCCTCGTTGTTCTTGGTGGTCTCAAGTACAGCGGACACGCGCCTCAAGTGGCAACAGAAGCCTACCAAGCATCTGCCTTTGGTCAAGGTTTCCTTGAAGGGTATAATACCTTGGATGCTCTTGCTTCAGTAGCCTTTAGTGTGATTGCGGTAACTACCCTCAATCAACTTGGTTTCACCAGCAAGAAAGAGTACATTAAAACCATCTGGATTGTTGGCATCGTTGTAGCCATTGGCTTTAGTATTTTGTATATTGGATTGGGTTATCTTGGAAATCACTTCCCAATTCCAGCAGAAGTGATGGCTTCCGATGCCAATAAGGGTGTTTATGTCCTCTCAGAAGCTACCAAGGCTATCTTTGGCCCAGTTGCTCAAATCTTCCTTGCAGGTATGGTGACGGTGACTTGTTTCACAACAACAGCCGGTTTGATCGTATCGACAGGGGAATTCTTCCATAAAACCTTCCCTAAAATTTCTTACAAGGTCTATGCGACTCTCTTTACCTTGATTGGATTCTCCATTGCCAATCTTGGTTTGAGTGCCATTATTGCCTATTCATTGCCTGTTTTGATGATCCTCTATCCAATCACCATTACTATTGTGTTGATTGTGATTGTAAATAAATTTATTCAACTATCAAAACCAGGAATGCAGTTGACTATTTTCCTAGTTAGCTTGGTTGCGATTGCAGATGTTCTGGCAAGTACCTTTAAACTTGAAGGACTAGCAAACATCATTAAGCACTTGCCGTTTGCTGCCCAATCCCTCCCATGGTTACTACCAGCAGTCGTTGGTATTGTCCTTGCTCTGTTCTTACCAAATAAACAAAGTGCAGAAGAGGAATAGGTAGGCAATTGAACTCCAAAGTTATGTTCTTTGGAGTTTTTGTTTGGTTTTGAAACTAGTTTCTAAATGATCCTTTAGAAATCAAAGCGTAGCAGAAATTTTTAATTTAGGAGTTGGAATGTTATACTAGTTGTAGCATATCAATATACGGAGTGTTTTATGAATCAAATTGTTTTCTCCTTTACTGTCTTTCTGGCAGGCATTCTCTCCTTTTTCTCTCCCTGTGTCTTTCCTTTGCTTCCGGTATATATCGGCGTCTTGCTAGGAAGCGATCAGGAAAAATCCGTTCAGATTTTTGGGAAAAAGATTCGCTGGCATGGGATTGTAAAGACCTTGTGCTTTATCGCAGGGATTTCTGTTATTTTCCTCCTCATTGGTTTTGGGGCAGGTTTGCTTGGTCAGATCATGTACACCAACTGGTTCCGTTACCTGATGGGAGCGTTGATCATTATCCTTGGTCTTCATCAGATGGAAGTCTTTCATTTTAATTTCCTAGAGAAACAGAAGACAATGGATTTCGGGGCAAACAAGCACAAGAATGAATTATTTTCAGCTTTTCTCCTTGGGCTTGGTTTTAGCTTTGGATGGACGCCATGTATCGGTCCTGTTCTTGGCTCTGTACTTGCCTTAGCAGCATCCAATGGCCAAGATGCCCTTATGGGAGCCGTTTACCTTTTCATTTATACATTAGGGATGGCTATTCCATTCTTACTTCTAGCTCTAGCATCTGGGATCGTTCTCCCATACTTTAATCGTCTAAAACCCCATCTTTTGTTACTAAAGAAGATTGGTGGCTTGATCATCATCATCATGGGGATTTTGTTACTTTTGGGACAATTGAATAGCTTGTCTGCTATCTTTTCATAAATCAAATGGAGGTTTACTTATTATGAAAGTTATTAAATACGCCTGTTTTTCTCTTCTTTCTCTGTCTATCCTGACTGCTTGCTCTATGAATCAGTCCGAAAGTGGCATGAATAATCAATCCATGGATAACCAGTCCATGACCAACACTAGCACAAGTAAACATCCTTTAGTAGGAAAAGAAGCTAGTGACTTCGAACTAAAGGATATGAAGGGGAATACGGTCAAACTTTCAGACTATAGAGGGAAAAAGGTTTACTTGAAATTCTGGGCGACTTGGTGTGGTCCTTGCCGACAAAGTATGCCTGAACTGAATAAACTAGTCGAAGAAAAGGACCGGGACTTTGAGATTCTTACCGTTATGGCACCGGGAATGCAAGGTGAAAAAACAGAAGAAGAGTTCGTTAAATGGTTTGCCCAACAAGACTATCAATCGGTTCCTGTTTTGTACAATCCAGACGGATCTGCCTTTATGAATTACCAGGTTCGTTCGATCCCTACTGAAGTCTTTATCGATAGCCAAGGAAAGATTGGACATGTTCAATTAGGGGCTATTTCAAACGAAGATGCCAAGAAGATTATCAAAGAGTTGAAATAAAAAAGAGAGTGGGACAGAAATCGGTAATTCGTTAGAATTCGATTTCATCGTCCCACCTCCGCACAGTTGAGTAGGGCTGTAAAAGCTGATGAAATCAGCGTA
>CABREZ010000113.1 GCA_902470035.1 uncultured Streptococcus sp.
AGATCTGACTCCCCCAATTCAAAACGGGATAATTGGGAGGTCGAGCAAGCTTCTCCTGCAGCTTCTTTCAATGAATAATTTTTACTGATTCGAAATTCACGAAAAACTTTGCCTAAATCTTCCATTTGATTACCACTTAAATTCCTTTAAGTACCTTTCTAACTCTTGCAAGTACCCTTCATAGAATCCATGTTCTTCTTTAACGGAAAAATCTAATTGTCTTAAGTAAGAAATCAGCCAATCAACCAATAGATCATACTGATGAAGAGGTAGGCGTTTCATCTGCTCTTCAACAAAAGAAATGGCCTCTGCAAATCGCTGCTCTTCTAGAACTTGCTGAAGATAGTGAGCCCCGTTGATGAGTCTTCCTTCCTCATCCTCATACTGCCCCAAATCTAAATTTTGAATCTGTAGGCGCAAAGTTGTACCAATCATGTCGGCTACACCTTTAACCTGCTTCATAAACCAATCATTTTCAGTCATCACAATGTTCTCCTTAGGCAAATTAGAAAACTACACTTTCTCCGCTAATTCTTCCCATTCTATCATGGCTTCTTCTTGGGCGGCGGTCAGCTGGTCGATTTGCTGCTGGCTCTCCATGAGTTCGCCGGTTTCATTGGTGGCCTACAGCTTCTTTCAACGAATAATTTTTACTGATTCGAAATTCACGAAAAACTTTGCCTAAATCTTCCATTTATTCCACCTGCTCTGACAGTTCTGCCCACTCTTCCATGACTGCTTCCTGCTGGACGGTTAGTTGGTCAAGGTCGCTCTGGAGTTGTACCAAGTCTTCTGCATCATTGGTGCTATGCATGGTTTCGGTGATGGCTTGGATTTTTTGATCAAGCTCTTCCATCTCCGCTTCCAATTGCTCAATGCGACGGGTGATTTTCCGGAGTTCCTTCTGATTTTGCTTTTGCAGGTGATAGTCATTGCTGGTGACTTCTTCGGTCGAAGAGATAGGCACGGCTTCTGCTTGTGCTGCAGCAAGAGCCTCTAACTCAGCTTTTTTCTCCAGATAATAGTCATAGTCTCCTAGGTAAAGGGTCGAGCCATCTTCTGAGAGTTCCAAGACCTGTGTAGCCACCCGATTGATAAAGTAACGGTCGTGGCTGACAAAGAGCAGGGTCCCATCAAAATCAATCAAGGCATTTTCCAGTACTTCCTTGCTATCGATGTCCAAGTGGTTGGTCGGCTCATCAAGAATCAAGAAATTGTTGTTTTCCATGGACAGCTTGGCCAAGAGTAGACGCGCCCGCTCTCCACCTGAAAGCATGCCGACGGTTTTCTTGACATCGTCCCCTGAGAAAAGGAAGTCTCCTAGGCGATTACGAATTTCCACTTCTGGTATCAGTTTAAAGTCATTCCAGAGCTCATCCAAGACACTGTTATGAGGGGTTAGTTTACTTTGGGTCTGGTCATAGTAGCCTACTTCGACATTGACTCCAAAACGGGCTTCCCCCTTGATAAAAGGAATCTGCCCGACAATAGACTTGATAAGAGTAGATTTCCCGATCCCATTTGGTCCGACAATAGCGACCGCATTCATCTTACGGATATCCAGATTGATCGGCTCTGACAGGATTTGATCGTCATAGCCGACAGCTGCCTCTTCTACTGTCAAAACGACATTGCCCGAGGTCTTATCGGAATGGAAGGTCATATGGGCAGACTTGGTCCCAGCTTCCGGCTTGTCTAGGCGCTCCATTTTTTCCAACTGCTTACGACGAGACTGGGCCCGTTTGGTGGTTGAGGCCCGCACCAAATTACGATTAACAAAGTCTTCGAGCGCTGCAATCTCTTTTTGTTGTTTCTCGTAGTTCTTGGCTTCGGTCAGGAGCTTTTGCTCTTTTTGCTCGACAAAGCTGGAGTAATTACCGACATAGCGGTCCAAGGAATGCTTGGTCAAATCCAAAGTAATGGTAGCGACCTTATCTAGGAAATACCGGTCGTGACTGACAATGAGAAGGGCCCCACTATAATTGACCAAGTAATTTTCCAACCAGGCAATGGTCTCAATATCCAAGTGGTTGGTCGGCTCGTCCAGTACCAAGAGATTTGGCTTTTCCAAGAGCATCTTGGCCAGAGCCAGACGGGTATTTTGTCCACCAGACAGCTCCTCAATCTTCATCTGCCACATGGACTCATCAAACTTGAAGCCGTTTAGAATAGATCGGATATCTGCCTCATAGGTGAAGCCACCAGCTTGACGGAATTCTTCCGATAGCCGGTCATAATCCTGCATGAGTTTTTCTAGGTCAACCCCAGTTGTTTCCCCCATTGCAAGCTCCATCTGACGCAAGGCTTTCTCGGTCTTTCTGAGATCGTCAAAGACATGGAGCATCTCATCGTAAATAGTATTGGACGACTCAAAGCGGCTATCTTGAGCTAGATAGGAAAGAGAGAGATCTCGCTTTTTATTGATTTCCCCAGAAGTCGGCTCTTCTTCTCCCACCAAGATTTTTAAGAGCGTCGACTTACCGGCTCCGTTCTTTCCGACCAGGGCAATCCGGTCCCGTTCATCCACTTGCAGGCTAATGTTATCAAAAAGAACCTCCCCTGCAAAAGAGCGTTCAATTTTGTTGGCTTGTAAAATAATCATGTCCCTATTTTACTATCTTTTTACGGATTAAACAAGGGAAGACGAAGCATCAAAAAAATCCCGAGCCCCCCTTGAGGCCCAGAACTTTTGGCAAGTATTTTAAAACTCATTCTTCCTTGTATAATTGTCGGACTGCTTCTACATCTGAATCCTGGATACTGTAGAAAGAGCCAGCTGGTTGCATGACCGATTCTCCATCTGTGTGGTCCAACCCAATCGCATGGCCTAGCTCATGCTCAGCTGTATTGACAATCCGATCATAACTATAGTTATAGATATAATTTAACAGATAATGGCGATTGAGGCGAACTGTGATGTGGGTGAACCGATTGGTTAAGAGGTTAGTTTGAGAGGCAGTCTCTCCTGCTGCAGAAACGGATGCGTTGTCCATCTCGGTCAAGACCACATTGGCCTCTTTTTCATTTGTGACCAACTTGAAAGTAAAGGCACCTGTTTGGTTCCAAGCCTCAATGGCATCCCGATAGGCTTTTATAAAAGTTTGACTGATATTGGGATCTAGATAAACCGTAGCCTCTGCTTTTTCCCAGCGAGCACCACTATGCTCATGATTGTCCGTCTGCGTCGTCTGTGAGCTAGGTGCCATCCCAAAGCGCGATACAAAACCCTGATCACCAAATAAATTTCCAACTTGATAGACAACCTTTTGGGCAGCTCGCCCAACCCCATCCATACCAGAACTAGGAGAATCTGTGAAATAGATGATCCCCACAAGGATGAGAAAACTGATCGCAATGGTCCAGAAAAATCCCCAAAAGAGACTCCAAGCCATGCGAAGGATTCCTCTGAAAAACCGAAAAATAGTTCTCATACATTCTCCTTTCTATTAAAGAAGGTATGCAATTGTAACACTCCATTCTTAAAAATAACTTAAATAAACCTGCTTTTTTGCTTATTGATGGATGGTTACTTTTCCTGTCTGGTAATCCAGGCTCATTCCACTTTGAACATTGGGAACAAAGACATTGAACTCAAGAGTCCCGTCACTCGATTTGGCTTCGATCTGAGAACCTAAAGGAATCAGATCTTCCGGCTGATTGTAGATCAAAGTGACCCGATAGCGGACCCGCTTGTTCTTATCTAGGGCTTTTCGAACCAGGGTCTCATAGTAGTTTTGACCAGTGGAATGAGGATCATTAGCTTGATTGGACCAAGCCGTTTGCACAGCGATATTTTTGGGATTACTAGTCGAAGCATCAAAACCTTTGAGATTACCGATCAAGGCATAGCCCA
>CABREZ010000114.1 GCA_902470035.1 uncultured Streptococcus sp.
GAGGGATTCGAACCCCCGAACCCGAAGGAGCGGATTTACAGTCCGCCGCGTTTAGCCTCTTCGCTATCTCTCCAAGCAAATCAACAGTCACAATTATACCATTGATTTTATTAAAATGCAACCCCTTATTTGTTCAAATTATAATTTTCGATGGCACTTTCCACTGCTTTTTCAAGGGATTTATAAAGACTGTCTACAGATGCATTTTTAACGAGGGCAAATTGAGCCCCCATATCAGCAATCTCAGCAATAGCCTTCTTCCCAATCGTTAATTGGTAGCCATCAAAGGTTTCCTTACCTACAACCACTTTACTATCTGCAATTTGAATTTCGATTTTTTTATCTTTTTTACTCATTCTTCTACCTCATTTCAACCCCTTTATTTTACAAAAATTTTCACATGCTTGCAAGCCGAAAATGTTTCATGATTAAATTATTTTATTTTGCTAGTATTTATTCCTATGAAAAAAGAGGGAGTCCCCCTCTTATGATTGATTTATTCAGTTACCTTGAAGATCCATCCTTCTGGTGCTTCTATATCACCAAACTGGATGCCCGTTAATTCATCATAAAGCTTGCGGGTAATTGGTCCTACTTCTGTTTCTGAGTAGAAGACATGGAAGTCATCTCCGTGTTGAACTCCACCTATTGGTGAAATAACTGCGGCAGTTCCACAAGCCCCTGCTTCGACAAAGCGGTCTAGATGATCGATTGGGACATCCCCTTCGATTGGTTTCAAACCAAGACGATGCTCAGCAAGATAGAGCAAGGAATACTTGGTAATAGATGGCAGAATTGATGGGCTAAGTGGAGTCACAAACTCATTATCAGCTGTGATCCCAAAGAAGTTAGCAGATCCCACTTCTTCAATCTTGGTGTGGGTCGCTGGATCCAAGTAAATCACGTCTGAGAAGTTCCGAGACTTAGCTAATTTACCAGGTAAGAGGCTAGCGGCATAGTTTCCACCGACTTTCGCTGCACCCGTCCCATGAGGAGCTGCCCGGTCATATTCGTCTTGGATTAAGAAGTTGGTTGGAACCAAGCCACCCTTGAAGTAGTTTCCAACTGGCATAGCAAAAATGGTAAAGATGTATTCTTCTGCTGGCTTTACTCCTATGATATCTCCGACTCCAATCAAAAGCGGACGAAGATAGAGTGTTCCACCTGTTCCATACGGTGGGACATATTCTTCATTGGCACGCACTACTGCTTTACAAGCTTCCACAAACATATCCGTTGGAACTTGAGGCATCAAAAGACGATCAGCAGTCCGTTGCAGGCGTTTGGCATTTTCATCTGGACGGAACAATTGAATACTGCCATCTTTTGTACGGTAGGCTTTCAGCCCCTCGAAAGCTTGCTGTCCATAGTGCAAACTTGGAGAAGATTCCGAAATATGAAGCGTGGCATCTTCGGATAGTTCTCCTTTTTCCCAGGCACCATTACGATAATAGGCGATGTAGCGGTAAGGTAATTTCATATAAGAGAATCCAAGATTTTCCCAATCAAGTGATACTGTCATGTCAGTTTTCCTTCTTCCATTCAAGACTTGCTAAATAGCAAGAGCCACCACAAAGGATGACTTTATTCATGTACTCTATTTTACACCATTTCATGAGAATTTCAAGTGAAATTTGCAATTTTCAGAAAATTTATCGAGCAAAAAAAATTAGCCATAAACTGGCTAATTTTGGTTTTATTTGATTCTAGCAGTAAAGACTTCTTGATCAGAAATTTGATCATTGACAAAGGAACCATTGCTAGTTCGTTCTGACAAGTTGAGTTGGGTAACATCCACTTCTGTCACCTGACCTGTTGTGGAGGTAATCTGAAGGATTTGATCCTGCTCTGCTACTTCTTCCTGACTCGTAAAGAGATCAAAATCTCCTTGGTCCGTAAAGACTGGACCTGCCTTGAAGACACGGTGTGGTTTAGACTTCAATTCACGTAAGACTTGAAGTCCGCGTTTGGCACGGCTGGTCACTGGAATATCGTCCTGTGACATCCGTTTCAAACTGCCTCGCTGGGTCAGAATGTACATGCTTGGAGTCGTTGACTTAAAGACAGCTACCACTTGATCTCCATCTTTCAGGTTAATAGCTTTGACTCCTGCTGCTTTAGTCCCAACTACTGGCACCTCTTCAATATTGAAGCGCAGACCATAGCCATTTTGGGTAATGATCATGATGTCCTCGAGGACAACTGGTGCAACAGCTACGATACGGTCCTCTTGGTCTTTCAGCTTAGCGTACTTCGTTGATTTGGAGCGGTAGGTCCGCCATGGGCTCAATTCCTTGCGTTCAAAGCGCTTGATTTGGCCTTGTTGGGTAGCTGCAAAGTAGGTCACACCCTCAAACTGATCTACAATCTCCGCAAAAAGTATTTCTTCTTCCTGCTCAAAATTGGTCAAGGTTTGACTGAGGTGTTCACCGATGTCCTTCCACTTGGTATCTGCTAATTCATGAACAGGTCGATAAATGGCATTTCCCAAGTTGGTAAAGAGCAAGAGATGCTGGGTAGTCTTAGCAGGCTCTACGAAAATCAATTCATCGTCGTCCCGCTTACCGACTTCTTCCACTGTAGATGCATTGAAAGAACGAGGAGAGGTCCGTTTGATATAACCAGCACGGGTCACACTCACGAAGGTTTCTTCTTCGACAATGAGGCTGGCTGTATCAATCTCAATTGTTTTAGCAGTGTCTTGTAGCTCACTACGACGCGGATTGCCAAAGAGCTTCTTGACTTCACGCAATTCCTTCTTCATGAGATTGAACATGGTCCGTTCATCCCCTATGATAGCAGCCAAGGTCGCGATTTGCTCCTTGAGGTTAGCATGCTCTTCTTCCAAAGTCACGATATCTGTATTGGTCAAACGGTACAATTGCAAGGTGACAATGGCTTCTGCTTGCTCTTCTGTGAAATCATAGCTGATTTTAAGGTTTTCCTTAGCATCTGCTTTGTTATCAGAAGCACGGATCAGAGCGATGACTTCATCAAGGATGGAAATGACGCGGATCAATCCCTCTACAATGTGGAGGCGTCGTTCAGCCTTTTCCTTGTCAAAGCGAGAGCGAGCGACAATGATATCTCGACGGTGAGCAATGTAGCTAGAGAGAATCGGCACAATCCCCACTTGACGAGGGGTATAATTGTCAATCGCCACCATATTGAAGTTGTAGTTGACTTGCAAGTCTGTGTACTTGAACAAGTAGTTCAAGATTAGATCTGCATTGGCATCTTTCTTCAACTCAATGGCAATACGAAGACCATCCCGGTCAGACTCATCCCGAACTTCTGCAATACCGGCCACCTTGTTGTTAACACGAACATCGTCGATCTTCTTGACCAAGACTGCCTTGTTGATCTCATAAGGGATTTCGGTAACGACGATTTGCTGCTTGCCGCCTTTGAGTTGCTCGATCTCTGTCTTAGAGCGGACAACCACCCGTCCCTTACCAGTTTCATAGGCTTTATTGATCTCATCGCGACCTTGGATAATGGCACCTGTCGGGAAATCGGGTCCAGGTAGAAACTCCATGAGCTTATCTACCTTAGCAGAAGGATGGTCAATCATGTAGACCACCGCATCGATGACCTCAGCAAGGTTATGGGGCGGAATATCTGTCGCATAACCAGCAGAAATACCCGTAGCTCCATTGACCAAGAGGTTTGGAAAGGCTGCCGGCAAAACAGTTGGCTCTTTTTCTGTATCGTCAAAGTTCCAGGCAAATGGTACTGTGTTCTTTTCGATATCTTGCAAAAGATAACCCGCAATTTCAGACAAGCGTGCTTCGGTATAACGCATGGCTGCCGGTGGATC
>CABREZ010000115.1 GCA_902470035.1 uncultured Streptococcus sp.
AGGGCTTTGGCTTCAATTTGACGGATCCGTTCACGAGTCACGTTAAAGACTTTGCCCACATCTTCCAGAGTCCGCATTTTTCCATCATCCAAACCGAAACGGAGACGAAGCACGTTTTCTTCCCGGTCTGTCAGGGTATCGAGGACTTCATCCAATTGTTCACGTAGAACCACACGAGTGGTATAGTCTACTGGATTTTCGATCACTTCGTCTTCGATGAAATCTCCCAAATGGCTATCATCTTCTTCCCCAATTGGGGTTTCGAGAGAAACGGGCTCTTGGGCAATCTTCAAGATTTCACGCACCTTGTCTGGCGTCATATCCATGCGTTCAGCGATTTGTTCTGGTGTTGGATCTTGTCCCAATTCTTGCAAGAGATTGCGTTGCTCCCGAACCAATTTGTTAATGGTTTCCACCATGTGAACAGGGATCCGAATGGTACGCGCTTGGTCTGCAATAGCACGAGTGATGGCCTGACGGATCCACCAAGTAGCATAGGTAGAGAACTTGAATCCTTTGGTATAGTCAAACTTATCAACGGCCTTCATCAAGCCCATGTTTCCTTCTTGGATTAAGTCCAAAAATTGCATTCCACGACCAACGTAACGTTTCGCAATGGATACAACCAAACGAAGGTTGGCTTCTGCCAAACGTTGCTTAGCTTCCAAATCACCTTGTTCCACCAAGATGGCTAATTCTTGTTCTTCTTCATTGGTCAAAAGAGGAACGACCCCAATTTCTTTCAAGTACATCCGTACTGGGTCATTGACTTTGGCAGAGTTACTTCCAAGCAATTCCTCATCCGTCAACTCTGGTTCTTCCTCTTCATTGTTCAGGACACGCGCACTTGGATTTCCTTCCTTATCCGTGATGGAAATCCCTGCATCTTGAATCCGTTGCAATAAATCCTCAATTCCATCGGCATCCAAGGTAAAAGGAATGACCAATTGATCATTGATTTCATCATCTGTTGCAGTACCACTTTTCTTATGACTACGAATAAACTCTGCAATTTGGACATCTAAAGTTGTGATATCTTTTTGTTCTTTCGCCATTCCTACTCCATTCTTCTTTTTTGAGCGATTAAGCGCTCGAGTTCCAACAAAGCCTGATCCGCATCTCCACTGTGAGAGGCTTCTCGGACTTTCTTCCCTATTTGTTGACTTTCTTTACGGAGAAGCTCACGATTTCTCGTTTCTTCCACTTCTTCAAGCTCATTTTCCGCTATTTCATCTGGTAAATTTTCTTCTAACATCAGATACCAAGCCCGTTGGACTTCCTCTGTCTGCTCTGACAAATCCTGCGATGTCACTTCTCCATTTTGGCAAAGAAGTTGGTACAAGGTTTGCAAGGCAGGGGTATCAAATGAAAAATCTGTCCGAAGACGATATTCATTCAAAACATAAGGAAAAGCGTTCATCCGATGAAGGAGATGATTCTCAGCCCGAACCAGGCGAGGCAGTTGTTTTTGCACGACAGTTGGACTAGCAACTGGAGCCTGTGTCTGAATTTTCCCTTGCTCCTGACGCTGGTTACGCATCTGAAGGCGACTAGCATTAACCGTCTGTTCTACCTGCAAATAATCAAAGTCGACCAAGAGATCGGCTAATTTATAAATGTAGGTGTTTTGTGCCGTTACAGATGGCGTCTGAGCAATTAAAGGAGCCATTTTTTCAACAAATTCAATCTGCGCCTGCAAATTTTCAATATTGTCTGGCTTCCAATAGTCCATGAGAAACTCTACGCGACTCAGACGTGTTTTTTCCAATAAGTCCGCCAAAGCCTGCGGTGAATTCTTTTTGAGATACTCGTCTGGATCCATCTGATCAGGAATCTGGACTACCTCTACCTCGTGTTTATCTAAAACCTCTAAAGCCTTAGCTGTTGCTAACCGTCCAGCTTTATCCCCATCATAGGCCAAGATAACCTTTTTGGTAAATTTGCTCAGATGAGCCACATGTTCCTGCGTAAGGGCTGTCCCCATAGAAGCAACGACATTCTCAATCCCAGCTCGGTAGGCTGCGATGACATCCATGAATCCTTCCATCAGATAAAGCTCATGGTTCTTCTTAGCGACCTGCTTGGCCTTGTCCAAATGGTAGAGCTCATAACTCTTGTTAAAAAGGAGCGTACCGCGGCTGTTCTTGTATTTCCCCTGAGGCTTTGTTCCCTCAGCTGATTCACGCCAGAGTCGACCAGAAAAGGCAATGACTCGGCCAGTATCATCCGACAAGGGAAACATGATGCGATCTTGAAACGCATCATACATGATCCCCCTATCACTAATATGAAATAAACCTGAGTCGGCCAGAATATTTTCTGAAAACTTCCCTGAAACACTCTGAAGCAGATAATTTCCTTCTGCTGGTGCAAGCCCTATTTGAAAATGCCGAAGGACCTCATCATCAAGCCCTCGGTCATACAAGTATTTCCGAGCATCCTCTCCCATTTTTGTCGTCATCAGGATAGCATGATAGAACTTGGCAGCCTCTTGATGGATCTCATAGAAGGGCTGTTTCCCATCTGCTTGTTGGGGCCTAGACTGACTTGGAGGAAGAGTCTGGACACGAATGCCCACCTGATCTCCGACAATTTGAACAGCTTCCATGAAGGAGACACCACGATAGTCTTCGATAAACTTAAAAACATCGCCTGATTTGCCACAACCAAAACAATGATAGAATTGTTTATCCTCGACCACATTAAAAGAAGGCGTCTTTTCACCATGAAAAGGGCAGAGACCTAAAAAGTTTCGTCCTGCCTTTGTCAATTGAACGACTTCTCCGATTACATCTACAATATTCACACTGTTTTTAATTTCTGAAATCAGTTGTTTGTCAACCATAAACAGTGCCTCCATTTTACCATAGAATATCATTAACTATTTTAAACTAATTTTTGTCAATTGTAAATCATTCGCATTGATTTTCACCCTATTTTTCCACATTTTTCCTAAGTTTTGAAAGACTCCATTTTCCTTAAATCAACTTTTTAAAAAAATTTGAGCATATTTATTGAATACGAAAAAAATTTCAGTTATACTATGCTCTGTAAAAATTTATTATGAAAGGACATATTTAGGATATGTTGAAAGAATTGAAAAACTTCCTCCTTCGTGGAAACGTTGTTGACCTTGCTGTTGCAGTTATCATCGGAGCTGCATTTGGAGCTATCGTTACATCATTTGTAAACGACATCATCACTCCACTTATTTTGAACCCAGCTTTGAAAGCTGCTGGTGTTAAAAAAATCGCTGAATTGACATGGAACGGTGTTGCATACGGTAGCTTCTTGAGCGCTGTTATCAACTTCCTTGTTATCGGTACTGTTCTTTTCTTCGTAGTGAAAGCTGCTGAGAAAGCTCAAAACCTTGGTAAAAAAGAAGAAGCTGTTGAAGAAGAAGCTGCTGCTCCTACTCAAGAAGAGTTGCTTACTGAAATCCGCGACTTGCTTGCAAACAAATAATCAGATAAAAAGATCCGATCTTCTAGCTAGAAGGTCGGGTTTTTTATCTGCAATTTTTTAGAGAAACAAAAAACAGACCGAAGTCTGTTCTTGTATTCAATTAGAATTTTTTACGTTTACGAGCTGCTTCTGATTTACGTTTACGTTTTACAGAAGGTTTTTCATAGAATTCACGTTTGCGTGTTTCTTGAAGAGTACCAGCTTTAGTAACCGCGCGTTTGAAACGACGAAGAGCATCGTCAAGAGATTCATTCTTACGTACTACTGTTTTTGACAT
>CABREZ010000116.1 GCA_902470035.1 uncultured Streptococcus sp.
ATGAATTTAAAAGATTACATTGCAAGCATTGAAAACTATCCACAAGAAGGAATTACCTTCCGTGATATCAGCCCTTTGATGGCAGATGGCAATGCTTATAGTTATGCGATTCGTGAAATCGTTCAATACGCAACCGATAAGAAAATCGACATGATCGTCGGACCTGAAGCGCGTGGTTTCATCGTTGGATGTCCGGTCGCTTTTGAATTGGGAATTGGTTTTGCACCTGTTCGTAAGCCTGGTAAGTTGCCACGTGAAGTCATCTCAGCGGACTACGAAAAAGAATACGGTGTGGATACCTTGACCATGCACGCTGATGCTATCAAACCAGGTCAACGCGTTCTCATCGTCGATGACCTCTTGGCAACAGGTGGTACGGTTAAAGCAACCATCGAAATGATTGAAAAACTCGGTGGAGTGGTTGCAGGTTGTGCCTTCTTGATCGAACTCGATGATCTCAAAGGTCGCGAAGCTATCGGAGACTACGATTACAAGGTCTTGATGCATTACTAATATAGTTTAGAGCTATATCTAGATAGAGAAAAACCATAATTGAAAACTATATGCTCCTGTCTTATAATAAGAGGTAACAACTTGTAAGATGGGAGCTTTTTATGCCAATTACCTTAGATAAGAAATTACCAGCAGTTGATATTCTTCGCTCAGAAAATATTTTTGTCATGGATGATATTCGGGCAACTCACCAAGATATTCGTCCGATGAATGTTCTGATTTTGAATCTCATGCCGACTAAGGTAGCAACTGAGACTCAACTGTTACGCCTCCTGGCCAATACTCCCTTGCAGATCAATGTGGATTTCCTCTATATGACAAGCCATGAGTCCAAGACAACAGCAGCAGAGCATATGGAAGTCTTTTACAAATCCTTCGAGGATATTAAAGAGAATTATTATGATGGCCTGATCATTACGGGAGCTCCAGTAGAGAAATTGGCTTTTGAGGAAGTGGATTACTGGGAGGAGTTAACAAAGGTCTTTGCTTGGTCGAAGCGCCATGTTTTTTCAACCTTGCATCTTTGTTGGGGTGCGCAAGCTGGTCTCTATTACCGCTATGGGATTGAAAAAGTAGCTCTCTGTGACAAGCTATCAGGGATCTATGAGCAAACAGTCATGAATCCACAGAACCGATTGATGCGTGGTTTTGATGATGCTTTTCTGGCTCCTCACTCACGTTATACGGATGTTCCCCTCAAAGAAGTGCTAGACAAGAGCAACTTGCAAGTCTTAGCTCAAGGCAGTGAAGTAGGACTATCCATCCTGGCCAGTCCAGACCTTCGAGAGGTCTATAGTTTTGGCCATTTGGAGTATGACCGTGATACCTTGGCCAAGGAATACCAGCGGGATGTCAAAGCAGGCTTGAATCCAGATCTTCCAAAGAATTATTATGATCAGGATGACAGTACTTGTGACCCTCGGATGCGGTGGAACTTAGCGGCAGCCAACTTCTTTAGTAATTGGATCAATTATGCAGTTTACCAAGAAACTCCTTATCGTTTAGAGGAGTTAGAAAAAGATATTTCATTTTATGGTTACCTATAAAGGGGTAGTATGACATATTCACAAGCATTTAAGTCAGGCAATTTGGTCTTACCAAGTGCCTTACTTTTCCATTATCAACACTTATTTAAAGACGCAGAGGATTTTCTGGTTTGGCAGTTCTTTTATTTGCAGAATACGACCAACCAATCCAGTCTCACGCCGAATCAAATTGCAGATGCGATTGGCAAGTCGGTCACAGAAGTCAACCAGTCCATGTCTCGCCTGACCAATCAAGGTTTGCTACAGTATCGAACCATTGAGCTGGATGGGGAGATTGAAGTTCTATTTGATGCGACTATTGCCCTCGAACGCCTGGATGACTTACTTCAAAGTAAGACAGACACGGTACAGCGTGGGAAAGACAAGCAAGCAGGAAATGAGCTGGCTGATTTGGTCAAAACCTTTGAGCAGGAGTTGGGACGTTTGTTGACGCCATTTGAAATCGAAGATTTGACGCAGACTGTCAAACAGGACCAAACAGACCCTGATATTGTGAAGGCTGCCTTGAGAGAAGCAATCTTTAACGGCAAGCCTCACTGGAAATACATCCAGGCCATCTTGCGCAATTGGCGACGGGAGGGCATTATCAGTTTGACACAATTAAAAATCAAGCAACAAGAGCGGGAGGCCCTTCAGCCTGAAAATGTCACCGTTTCAGATGATTTCTTACAGGCCATGGACTTATGGAAAGATTAAAAAACTAGCACTCATAAAGTGCTAGTTTTTTTCGTTTATAAATAGTCTGCGTAGGCTTCTTCTAGTTTGGTCAGGAGTTCTTGCTTTTCCTTCTCACTAGCAAAGGAAGCTTGAATGGCATCGACATTGTGCTGGTAAAAATCAGCTGGCGTCGTTTGGAAGTGGTGGTGGTAGAGGGCGTATTCCTTGGTCAAGTCTGTATCAGATACGGTCCGGTTATCAGTGTTGATACTGATATGGGCTTGAGCTTCTTTCATCTTGAGGTAAGGGAAGTCTTCCACAGTGGCAGCAGCCTTGGTTTGAAGGTTACTGGTCAAGCAGAGCTCACCGGTGACCCCATTTTTTACAAACTCTTTTAGAAGTTTTGGTTCGTAAGCTAATAAGGTCACATGGCCATTTCGTTTGATACCATAGGCCATGGATTGAGTGACATTGGCTGGACAGTGGCATTCACCTGCATGCAGGGTCATGGGACGGTTGTAACTTTTGACCTGTTGGATGAGGGCCTCAATGGCTTGTGGAGGGTAGTGGTGCTCATCCCCTGCGAAGTCAAAGCCGACAAAATCCTGATCAGTGACTTGGTTGGCTTCTGCCAGGATGCTAGAGGTGAGCTCTTGATCGGACTGGCGCATGCCACAAACGAGGGCTTTGGCTGTAATGCCAAATTCATCCTGGGCTTGGCGCAATCCTTCACAGACAGCATCGATAGTTTCTGGAACGGTGAGTCCTTGGTCCATGGACAATTCTGGGGCAAAACGAACCTCGATATAGAGGACGTTCTCCAGAGCCGCTTGCTTAGCGACATCGTAAGCAGCAAGTGTCAAGGCTTCCTTGGTTTGAAGAAGAGGGCGAATGTAGTCAAAGGCCTCCAAATAGTCCAAAAGATTCTCACAGTGGGCAGGAGCAGTGACATGGTGCTTGAGCTCTTCATCGCTAGCAGGAAGGTCAATATTGGCCATGGCTGCCAATTGGCGAATAGTCGGAAGAGACAAGGAACCGTCTAAGTGGCAGTGGAGTTCTGTCTTTGCCAAACTATGAAAGTCAATTGTGGACATATTTTTTCTCCTTAAAATGTATTTTTTCTATACTATCATTTTGCCAAGAAAAGTCAAGTAAAGCTAGCGTAGCAGATTTTTGAAAGTAGCGCCTGGATTTGATATGCTAGTAGTAACGTAGAAAAAGGAGAAAAGAGATGTCAGATTATCAATTACCAGAAGTATGGGAAGCACCGAGCCAAATGGGAGGTGCTTGGGGTGGTCTAAACCAACCAACTGCAGGAGCCCGTTTTGAACAGACTCTTCCAAAAGGCGACCAGCCTTTCCAACTCTATACTCTTCCAACCCCAAAT
>CABREZ010000117.1 GCA_902470035.1 uncultured Streptococcus sp.
CAAGACGGGTCAAGAACATCTTCATCTGCATGATGGTTGTATTTTGCGCTTCATCGAGAATGACAAAGGCATCATCCAAGGTCCGGCCCCGCATATAAGCTAAGGGAGCTATCTCAATAATCTCCCGCTCCATCATCCGAGTGGTCTGGTCCTTGCCCAAGATTTGATAGAGGGCATCATAGACCGGACGTAGATAAGGGTCTACTTTTTCCTTGAGATCTCCCGGAAGAAAACCAAGGCTCTCTCCAGCTTCCACGGCTGGGCGAGTCAAAATAATGCGCTTGACTTGACCACGCTTGAGGGCGGTCACGGCCAAAGTTACCGCCAAGAAGGTCTTCCCAGTCCCTGCTGGTCCAATCCCGAAGGTCACATCATGGTGCTTGACACTATCTACATAAATCTTTTGACCTAGCGTTTTTACCCGAATGGGCTTGCCGTAGTTATCCTTGATGATTTCTTCTTCATACAAGGCCACGAACTTATCCAACTCATCATTACGAACCATTTGAATAGCTGTTACAACATCCGGCGTCCCGATAGTCATGCCACGATTCACCAAGATAAGCAAAGCCTCAATAACTTGTCTGGCTTTTTCACAATCTTCTTCTTGACCGATGACCTGGACAATTTCTGTTCGGGCATGGATGATCACATCCAACTCCTGCTCCATCAAACGCAAGTGACGTTCATTGGATCCAAATAGATGGAAGAGATCATCTGGATGACTTAATTGAATATCAATTGAATGTTCTTTCAAATAAAGAACCTCTCTATTTCTGTAAGTTTTCTCTATTATAACAAAGAGACCGAGAATTGACCATCCCCGGCCCACTTTGATTTTCTTGTACTTAATGACCTAGGTATTCTTCCCAAATTGCATCAAAATCTCCTAGATTAAAGGAGAAACTGGCATGCTCTTCCAGAAAGCGACTGACTTCATCAAAATCATCTGTATGCTTTGGAAAGGCTGTCTCATGAAAGGCCAAATCAGCCAGAAGAGCCTTGGGAGCATTGCTTTTGGGATTGCGCTCTGTCATCAACCAAGTATAAAATGATTTTCGCATAGGACTCCTCTTATTTTAATTCTGTACCAAAGGCATCCTGTGTGATTTTCCCTGCTTTCATCAAGCCTCCCAGAGCTTTTTTGAACTGCCCCTTGGAAATGCCAAAGGTTGCCTTAATATCTTCTGGGGAGGACTTATCATTCAAGGTCATAAAGCCTCCGTTGTTTTCTAAATATGCCAAAATCATCTGTGCATCGTTTTCCAGCATTTCAAACGAGCGTGGCTTCAAGGATAAATTCAAGGTCCGATCCACCTCTCGGAAACCAATAACCCGGGCATCTAGGACTTGTCCCAAACGAGGTTCGGCAAAGCGCTCACTTGGATGGATAAAGCCTAACATATTGTTCTCAGGTAAGTAAACAAAGGTCCCTGAAAGTTTTAAGCGATAGACGATAGCCGGCCAGTTCTGATTCTGCATATTGTTGTAGGCTGGACGAGCAATCCGTTGGAAGTCTTCTTGGTAGGCCAAGACACCCCAAATCCGGTCTTTTTTATCGACTTCCAGGCGAACAAAGAGTTTATCCCCTTTTTTAGGCCATAGTTCCTTGATCTCTGGCAAAATATCCAGAGAGACGACAATCTCCTTGTCTGGTAGACCAGTATCGACAAAAACGCCCAGGTCCTTACGAACTTCTGTCACTGTCCCCCAGCCAAATTTGTTCTGACGAGCAGTGACTTCAAGTGTGGTCAGGCGCAAACGTTGCTTCATATCTGTATAGGCAAAGCCCTTGACGGACTCTCCAAGAGCATGCTCTCCTTCAGACTTATCCAAGGCATAGGTTTGCCCATCCTTTTGGACAAAGTAAAAACGGTCATTCTCATCCGTAACAAGGCCCACGATATCATGTGCGAGATTGGTATTCATTTCTTCCTTCTTTCTGGCTAATGCTCATCAATAGCCCCTTAATGGAAATAAAACCCAGCCAGCAGTGCCAACTGAGTTCATTTCCTCTATAAACTGCTGGAAATGATTAGACTTCAAGCAATTCTTTTTCTTTGTGAGCTGTCATTTCATCGATATGTTTCACAGCATCATCCGTTACTTTTTGGATTTCTTTTTCAAGACCCTTCAATTCATCTTCAGTGATTTCTTTTGCTTTTTCTTGTTTCTTAGCTTCATCCATCGCATCACGGCGGATGTTACGGATCGCTACCTTAGCATTTTCACCGACTTTTTTCACTTCTTTAGCCAAGTCACGACGTGTTTCTTCTGTCAAAGCTGGGATGACCAAGCGGATAACCGAACCATCGTTGGCTGGAGTAATACCAAGATCAGAAGCATTCAAAGCGTGCTCGATATCTTTCAATGAAGACTTGTCAAAAGGTGTGATCAACATCACACGAGCTTCTGGAATCGTGATAGATGCGATTTGATTCAATGGAGTATCAACTCCGTAATATTGAACATAGATACGGTCCAAAAGACTTGCGTTTGCACGACCTGCCCGGATACTTCCAAATTCACGTCCCAAACTTTGGTGAGACTGAGACATTCTTTCTTTAGCTTTTTCTACGATTGGGTTTGCCATTTTATTCCTCTAACTTCCTTATTTTTCTACATTATTAGAAACGGTAGTACCGATATTTTCTCCAAAGACAACGCGTTTGATGTTCCCTGGCTCATTCATGTTGAAAACGACTAAGTCAATATCATTGTCCATTGAGATGGTCGATGCTGTCGAATCCATGATACGAAGGCCTTTATTGATGACATCACGGTGAGTTAATTCTTCGAACTTCACAGCTGTCTTGTCTTTCTTTGGATCAGCATTATAAACGCCGTCGACACCATTCTTAGCCATCAAGATTGCGTCTGCTTCAATTTCAGCGGCACGAAGAGCAGCCGTTGTATCCGTTGAGAAGTATGGAGAACCAATGCCTGCACCAAAGATAACAATACGCTCTTTTTCCAAGTGACGAAGGGCGCGGCCACGGATATAAGGCTCAGCGACTTGTTGCATGGCAATCGCTGTTTGGACACGCGTATCTACTCCAACCTGTTGAAGAGAATCCGCCATCACCAAGGCATTCATAACTGTTCCAAGCATTCCAGTGTAATCTGCTTGAACGCGATCCATACCTGCTTCTGCCGCAGGTTCTCCACGCCAGAGATTTCCTCCACCGATAACGAGAGCAATTTCAATTCCAAGGTCATGAACTTCTTTGATTTCAAGAGCCATCTTTTGAACCGTCTTGATATCAATTCCGACACCCCGTTCACCGGCTAACGCTTCACCTGATAACTTAATTAAAATACGTTTATACTTAGGTTCTACCATTTTGTCACTCCTTTTATGATCTGTATTATTTTACCACAAAAAGCGTTTTTTATATAGTGAAATCCATCAAAAAATTTTTATCCTTCCAACTTTTATCTCCTGCTAAAACTTCTATAACTATTTTGTTAAAAAATACACTAAACAAACAAAAAAGCTACCCGAAAGTGAACTGCACCCCAAAAGTTAGACAGAAAAAATCTAACTTTTGGGGTGTTTTTAT
>CABREZ010000118.1 GCA_902470035.1 uncultured Streptococcus sp.
CTTTTACAGCCCTACTCAACTGTGCGGAGGTGGGACGACGAAATCGAATTCTAACGAATTACCGATTTCTGTCCCACTCTCTTTTCTTTGTTTATATCAGGTGCTCCAGACCTTGAATTTATCATAATAAATTTTGACTGATTAAACTATTTATAGGAAGTCTATCACTAATTATAGATTATTCGTTTTACATGTTTTAGGAACTATTTTTTCATGCTATAATTTGTATCATAAAAGTCTGAGGCCAGACCCCAGACTTTGAATGATCAATGATCACGATCACAAGAGATAAATTTGATTTTATAGTAGTCGCCGCGTTTATAGGTTTCGCTATATTCGAGAATTTGACCAGTCGCTTCCAACTTTGTCGTCTTCACTTGACGGACAGTTGGGAAGTTTTCATCGATATTCAACACAGAAGCGATTTTGCTTGGTGTTGGAAATACAATATCATTGATTTCTTCAAAGTGTTCATCATTCATATGGATATGATAATCTTCTTTAAAGCGATCATAAATCGAACTATAGTAATCTAAGCTCGGATAATTTGGGTTAATATATTGCTCTGGGACGTAGGTCTGGTGGTAGATATAAGTATCTTCACCAATATGACGGGTCCGATCAATCTTATAATAGAATTGAGTCGGAGCGAGCCCCAGTTTATCCAAGATGTTCAGCGCGTTGCCACGCTTGATAGAGAGAACTTTTACGGTCGCTTTTTGGATAGGGAAGGTTTCAACGTCTGAAAACTCAACCAGCTTGTGTTTTCTAGCGCGCGAAACAAAGGTTCCTTTTCCTTGTTGGCGGACGATGTATCCATCGCTAGCCAAATCGTTCAAAGCACGAACAACAGTAATCGAGCTAACATTATAAATCTTAATCAACTCGGCTTCTGTGTAAAATTTATCTCCATTTTCGAATTTGCCTGAGATAATTTGTTGTTTCAAATCATCTTTGATGTGTTGGTATTTTGGGATTGCCATGTACTTCACCTCTTCTTTCGGATATCCCTTGTTAATATTATTTTAACATATTTTTTCAAAAGTGGTTGACATTTTTTCGTTAATATATTATATTAATAAATGAAAAGGGTTTCTTAGAAGGAGGTTCTCAGTATGGGGGCATTTGAAATCCGTGAAGATTTTTATTTAAATGATCAACCTTTTAAGATTTTATCTGGTGCAATTCATTATTTTCGGATCGATCGTGAGGATTGGTATCATTCCTTATATAACTTAAAAGCTTTAGGTTTCAATACTGTTGAAACCTATGTTCCATGGAATGCTCATGAGCCACAAAGAGGCCACTTTCACTTTGCAGGGAATTTGGACCTGGAGCACTTTATCCAAGTAGCTCAAGAGTTGGATCTGTATGTGATCCTCCGTCCATCACCGTTTATTTGTTCGGAGTGGGAATTTGGGGGCTTGCCAGCCTGGTTAATCGAAGAAGACCTTCGGATTCGCTCATCGGATTCGGCCTTCCTCAAGGAAGTGGCTCGCTATTACGACGAGCTCCTGCCACGTGTGGCCAAGTACCAATTGGATCGTGGGGGCAATATCCTCATGATGCAGGTCGAGAACGAATACGGCTCTTACGGCGAAGACAAAGCCTATCTTCGGGCAATCAGAGATCTAATGATCGAGCGGGACATTACCTGTCCACTCTTTACCTCTGATGGACCTTGGAGGGCGACTCTTCGAGCAGGGACTTTGATTGAGGATGGACTCTTTGTAACCGGTAATTTTGGTTCGCGAGCAAATTACAATTTCTCTCAGATGAAAGAGTTCTTTGCGGAGCATGACAAAAAGTGGCCACTCATGTGTATGGAATTTTGGGATGGCTGGTTCAATCGTTGGAAAGAACCCATCATCAAGCGAGATCCAGAAGAGTTGGCAGAAGCAGTCCATGAGGTCTTACAAGAAGGCTCTATCAATCTCTACATGTTTCATGGTGGGACCAACTTCGGATTTATGAACGGTTGCTCAGCACGAGGGTCTGTAGATCTACCGCAAGTAACATCTTATGACTATGATGCTCTCTTAGATGAGCAGGGCAACCCGACTCCTAAGTACTATGCAGTCAAAAAGATGATGGCGACCTACTATCCAGAGTATCCACAGATGGATCCGCTTGTGAAGTCGAGTTTATCTGAACGAACATTGGAGTTGACCCAAAAGACTAGTTTGTTTGGCAACTTAAACGAGATTGCTCAGGTCACCGAAAGTCTTTACCCACAGACCATGGAAGAAATTGCTCATCCTTTAGGCTATCTGCTCTATGAGACAGAAGTTGAAATGGATGCGGAAGAAGAGCGCTTGCGTATCATCGATGCGCGTGATCGGGTACAGGTTTATGCCAATGATCAGTTGATCGCCACTCAATACCAAGAAGAAATCGGTCAAGATCTTTTTTTAAACGGAAAAAAGAAAACGATTACAAACCTAAAACTCTTGATCGAAAACATGGGACGAGTCAATTATGGACACAAACTCTTAGCGGACACCCAACGAAAAGGAATCCGAACAGGGGTTTGTATCGATCTTCATTTCAAGCTTCATTGGAAACAATATGCGCTTGATTTTAGCCAGCTGGACCGCTTGAATTTTTCGAAAGCATGGCAAGAAGGTCAACCAGCTTTTTATCAATTTGCTTTTCATCTAGATCAGGTTGAGGATACCTTCCTTGATATGACTGGATTTGGAAAAGGGATCGTTCTTGTAAACGGCCACCATATCGGTCGTTTCTGGGAAGTCGGTCCAACACTCTCCCTCTACATCCCTCATGGTTTTCTCAAAGATGGGGAAAATGAGATCCTCGTCTTTGAGACAGAGGGCACTTGGACGGAGACCTTAAAACTTGTTTCACAACCTACATTCAAAGAAGTAAAGGGGGAAAACTTATGACTATTGTAGGATGCCGTATCGATGGACGTTTGATCCACGGGCAGGTAGCCAACCTTTGGACTACCAAACTAAATATTTCACGTATCATGGTGATCGATGATGAAGTCGCTCAAAATGATATCGAAAAAAGTGGCTTGAAACTGGCGACACCACCTGGTGTCAAACTCAGTATCTTGCCAGTAGCAAAGGCTGCAGAAAATATCTTGGCTGGAAAATATGACAGCCAACGTCTCTTCATCGTAGCTCGCAAGCCAGATCGCTTCCTCGGCTTGGTAGAAGCAGGTGTGCCACTTGAAACCTTAAACGTTGGGAACATGTCTCAATCAGACGAAACCCGTCCGATTACTCGTTCGATCAACGTAGTGGATGCTGATGTGGAAGCTTTCCACAAGCTAGCTGAAAAAGGAGTTAAGCTAACTGCTCAAATGGTTCCAAATGATCCAATTGAAGACTTCTTGAAGTTGCTCAAATAGTTTATAAATAAAAAAGAAAAATTTTAGGAGGAAATTGTCATGATACAATGGTGGCAAATTTTACTACTTACTTTGT
>CABREZ010000119.1 GCA_902470035.1 uncultured Streptococcus sp.
CAAAAACTCCTACTAGCAAATTCGTTTTTTCTTTTCCTTAGTATTTAAGATGTGGGTCGAAGATACCAAGGGCAACACCGATCAAAGCAACTACAACGAGAAGTAACATAACTTTGTTTGGTGAAATTTTTTTCTTAGACATCAACCACCAGCAAAGAGTGATGAAGGCCGCTGTCAAGAGACCTGGATAAACACCATCGATCTTTTCTTGAATGTTCAAGAAGACTTTTCCTTCAGAATTCTTGAATTGAAGGGCTGTTGTAACAGATACCCAAGTAGCTGCTACGGCACCGATAACCATACCACCGACAACGCTGATCGCTTTACGAAGAGCTTGTCCTTTTGGTCCTACAAGGAATTCAACGGCTTTATCCCCTAATTGGTAACCTTTGAAGAAGGCAAAGCGCATACCAAAGTAGACTAAGAGGTTCCATACGACGATGTAGAAGAGAGCACCAGCGACGTTACCACCTTTAGAAAGTCCAAGGGCAATCCCCAAGAGAACTGGAATCAAGGTACCAACGACCAATGAGTCACCAATACCAGCGATTGGTCCCATCAAACCGGCACGCATACCGTTGATGGTTTCGCCATCTACTGCATCTCCGTTTGCACGCGCTTCTTCCAAACCAGCTGTGATCCCTACAACAAGAGATCCAAGTTGTGGTTCAGTGTTGAAGAAGGCCGTATAGGTTTGCATAGCATCCTTTTGTTCTTCTTTTGTGTCATACATTTCTTCTACGATTGGAAGCATAGAAGTCAAGTACCCGAAGGTTTGCATATGTTCTTGAGAGAAACAAGTCAAATGACCATAATACCAATGATGGAATGCTTTTGCTAATGTTTTCTTTGAAATTTTCTTTCTATCAGCCATTTTAAATATCCTCCTCATCATCGTCTAGATCCACCGCTCCAGCAGGAGCAGCTTTCATCGATTTGATCACTTCAAGTTCATAGTAGATTACTGCAAAGATTAATGAAACAACGGCACTAGCTACCAAGTTCAATCCGAGAGATTTCGCCAAGGTAAATCCAACAAAGAATGGAATAAAGTCAGTTGCTTCTGTAACAATTTGTTTCAACAAGATGGCAATACCGACACATGGGAGAAGAGCACCGACTGTAAAGAGGGCTTTCATCCAGTAACCATCCATAGGAAGGTATTGTTTCATCAAATCAACCATGTTTTCACCGTATTTGGTGATAATCATTGTTGGAAGGAAAGAGAAGAGGAAGTGAGAGATCCAAGGGTAAACCCAGTCAACTGCGTAGAGTTTTTTGAAGTTTCCTTCTTCAACGGCTTTCCAACCAATGTGTTGCCATACCAAGTTCATAGTAGCGGTACCGTAGAAAAGAACTGTACCGATTGTCCCAACGGCTGCACCGATTGGAGCTGCAGCTGCGGCGATTCCAGCTTCATCTGTGATGTTATTGGCATGCACAAACAAGATAGCAAGAGGAACACCGATATAAGAGATGGCACGAACATCGGCAGATACGGTACCACCAGGTGTTACCAAGGCGATATAAACGACTTGAAGGGCAACCCCGACCATAATACCAGTTGTCACATCTCCAAGAATTAAACCTGAAATCAACCCACCGATCAAGGGACGACCGAGTGTATAGTTCCCGATACTGGTACCTCCCATACCAGGCATTGAAGACAAGCTGGCGAAAATACCAAGCAAGATTGCTTGAATCCATGAAATTGTCATAACAAACGCTCCTTTTGTTTGTAAATTTATTTACCTAACAGATCAGACTGTTGGGTTTAAAAACCAAATTTTGATTTAAAATCATCCCAATACCCGATGGAAACATCTGGCAACAATTGGAATTTTACCTTGTAGCCTGCTGCTTGAATGGCTTGGAAGGCTTCTGCTTCTTCCTGAGTGATGGATTGGTTATTCCCCAATTTCACAGCACCTGGACGATCATTTGCAGGGCCTACGATGATTTCTTTGACATCACCTGGGACAAACCCTTGGTCGACCAAAATTTCCTTCATATCGATTGGATTTTTGGTGATCAAGAAGTAACGACTATCTGATTCCGTTACTTTTGCTGATTTTTCCTTAAAGGCTTCTTTTGTCCATACAAAGGTTTTCTTGTCGGATGCTCCTTTGTAAGCTTGGATCAAAACCTTGTTTGATGCTGCTGCATCGTTTACGGCAATCAAACCATCACATGGTTTTTCTTTTGCCCAGCGTGTGACTGTCTGACCGTGAATCATGCGGTCATCAATCCGTACAAATGTTACTACCATAAGGTACCTCCCTATTAAATATCGTCATCATCTTCTTCAGTACTAGTAGCTGAAACTTCAAAAGACTGTAGTGCAGATCGTGCTTCGGATAAGATGGTAGCTGACAAATCGTCTCCATCGAGCACATCCTTCATCACAACTGCTGTCAAGGCCATGGTGAGGTTCATCCCACCAAGGATCAAGGCCCCATCAAGCTTTCCAGCTTCTTCTAGGACAGTGGCTGCAGTGGTTAATGGACTACCGCCTACAATATCCGCCAAGACCAAAACAGAATCCTCAGCTGTCAATTCTGAAATGCTCTCTCTAAAATCAACTGCGAAGTCATCGACTGATTTTCCTTCTTTGAGTCCAACTGCGATGACCTGATCCATCTTATCACCAGCAAACATGGCTAGTGATGTTTTTAGACCTTCTGCCAGTCCACCATGACTGACCAAAATGAGGTATTTCATTTTGCTACGCCTCCTTTATTTGACTCTATTGTAGACTATTTGAAAGCGCTTTTATATTGTCAAATGTCACATTCCCAATATGACATTTAGCAATAAAAAAATGACATCTGTCACTTGACAAAATGCCATCTTATTTTACTCTAAACTCCTACCTGTAGACTACTTTCAATCTCCCTCTGAATTTGAGGCAAGCGGTTCTCGACATCCTGATCGCGCAAGGCATTGCCAATCAAGTAGTCCAGCTTTTCTAACACCTCTTTTGAGACATTTTTCGGACTACTTTCAACAGCTTGTTCCATGATGCGGTTCAAGGTCTGATTGGTCAAGGAATCTGTTCCAAAATCATCCACCTGCAGAAGGTCTTTACTAGAGCGACTCTTGACTACCTGTGGCATGACAGAGATCCCTTGGGATTGAGCAAAGAGGGTTTGTTGAATGTCTGGATCCTCTGTCAAAACTTGCATCAGCTCCCAAGCCAACTTGGAATGAGAACTTCGAGCCGACATAGCAAAAGAAGTCGTCGTGACTAAGGTTGCCTTGGTCGTTTTTGACTTAGCAGGCATCGGGATACAGGTCCAGGTGAAGTTTGAATATTTTGAAACGTGGTAGGGATAAGGTTTATAGGTCCGATATTGGGCCAAGGTCATGGGATAGAAGGCGACTTTTCCCTGGTCAAAATCTTTAGAGCTCACCTTGTAATTTTTATTTAGATCTTCCAAT
>CABREZ010000120.1 GCA_902470035.1 uncultured Streptococcus sp.
ATATCAATACCAACAATGCCCAAGGTGAATACTATATCACAGATGTGATCGGGATTTTCCGAGAAGCAGGAGAGAAAGTTGGAGCCTATACGCTCAAAGACTTTGATGAAAGTCTCGGGGTTAACGACCGCGTGGCCCTTGCGACAGCAGAAGGCATCATGCGTCGTCGCATTAACCAAGCCCACATGGTCAATGGGGTGAGCTTTGTCAATCCAGATGCAGCCTATATCGATGTCGATGTTGAGATCGCACCAGAAGTGCAAATCGAAGCCAATGTTACCCTAAAAGGTCACACAAAAATTGGGGCTGAAACCGTCTTAACTAATGGAACCTATATTGTGGACAGTGAAATTGGAGCAGGTGCCGTTATTACTAACTCTATGATTGAAGAGAGCACGGTAGCTGATGGTGTGACAGTAGGACCTTACGCCCACATTCGTCCAGGATCTAGCTTGGCCAAAGGTGTCCATATCGGAAACTTTGTCGAAGTCAAAGGTTCGTCTATTGGCGAAAATACCAAAGCGGGTCATTTGACCTACATTGGCAACTGTGAAGTTGGCAGCAACGTCAACTTTGGTGCAGGAACCATCACCGTCAACTATGATGGGAAGAATAAATACAAGACCCTTATTGGAAACAACGTCTTTGTCGGATCTAATTCGACCATCATTGCACCTGTTGAGTTAGGCGATAATTCCCTAGTCGGTGCTGGATCCACCATTACCAAGGATGTACCGGCTGACGCGATTGCGATTGGTCGCGGTCGTCAAGTCAATAAGGATGAGTACGCTACTCGCCTTCCTCACCATCCTAAAAATAAATAGGAGATTTTCATGCAATTTGAAGAAAAAACCATTGATCGCAAGGAGATTTACCAAGGACCGATTTTCCAAGTAGTTACAGATCAAGTGGAACTGCCCGATGGAAAAGGTCAAGCGCAGCGTGATTTGATTTTTCATAATGGAGCAGTAGCGGTTTTACCGATCACAGATGAGGGCAAGACCATTTTGGTCAAGCAGTACCGCAAGGCGATCGAGAGAACTTCTGTAGAGATCCCAGCAGGCAAGTTGGAAAAGGGTGAAAATGCGGATCCCCAAGCAGCTGCTTTGCGTGAATTGGAAGAAGAAATTGGTTACACAGCGGATCTAGAGTTGTTGTATGATTATTATTCTGCCATTGGATTTTGCAACGAGCGGATCAAACTCTATCTTGCGACCAATTTGAAAAAAGTGGAAAATCCTCGCCCTCAAGATGCAGATGAGACCCTGGAACTCTTTGAGGTGACTTTAGCAGAAGCTGAGGAGCTGATACAAACGGGTGATATCTGCGATGCAAAAACCATTATGGCAATTCAATACTGGAAACACCTACAAAACAATTAAAGAATAGAGGAGAAACCGATGGGCAAACCTTTATTAACAGATGAAATGATTGAGCGGGCAAACCGGGGAGAAGCGATCTCTGGTCCCCCGCTCTTTGATGAGGAAGAGACAAAAATTCTCCCGACAGGAAACAGGGGATTTGGTTATGAACGGCCAGTGACTTCAGGGGAAGGAGATAGTGGACATGGAGCATCGTATCCTCAGGAGACTATTCCAATCAGAGTCCAACCTACAGTAACCAAGAGTCGTCGGATTGAGAACCAAAAAGATGAGGTGATTCAATCAAAATTGAATAAGATCTTATTATGGGTCATCCTGCTCCTCATCTTGTTAATTCTTGCAATCTGGCGCTTATAAGCAGCGTCTACCAAAGGAGTTACGATTATGAAAATTGGAATCATTGCGGCCATGCCACAAGAATTAAAAATCTTAGTGGAAGCTTTGCAGAACGGAGAGAAACACCTTCGCCTAGGAAAGGTCTACTATACAGGGTCGATTGGTCGCCATGAAGTGGTCTTGGTTGAAAGTGGTATCGGAAAAGTCATGTCAGCCATGAGTGTGGCTGTGTTGGCCAACGATTTTAAGGTGGAAGCCATTATCAATACAGGTTCTGCAGGTGCCGTAGCACCAGGGATGGCTGTTGGGGATATCGTCCTAGCGGACAAATTGGCCTACCATGATGTCGATGTGACAGCTTTTGGTTATGACTATGGCCAGATGGCAGGGCAACCTCTTTACTTTGAATCCAGCCGCTATTTTGTTTCAGAGATGAAAAAAGTGCTAGCTGAGGAACAAACACCAACCCATGTTGGCCTGATTGCGACTGGGGATAGTTTTATCGCGAGTGAAGAAAAAGTCGCAGCGATTAGGGAACATTTCCCAGAAGTATTGGCCGTTGAAATGGAAGGGGCAGCTATTGCCCAAGCGGCTCATGCAGCTGGCCGTCCCTTTATGGTTATTCGGGCTATGAGTGACACGGCAGATCACGCAGCCAATATCTCTTTTGATGAATTTATCGTAGAGGCTGGCGAGCGCTCAGCTCAAACTTTAATTACTTTCTTGAAGAGATTGGTGTAAAACAAACAATAGAGTTAAGGCGCCTCTAATATAAATAGGAAGTGGGATAGAATGAATATCATTTAAATTTCATTCTGTCCTACTTCCTTTTCTGAAGCCTATTCCTTCAGAAATAGACGGACTTCATGCTATAATAAAGTCTAGTAATGCAAAGGAGATGTTATGGTTTTATCAAAAAAACGGGCACGACATGTGATTGAAGAAATTATCGCCCTCTTTCCAGATGCCAAGCCAAGTTTGGATTTTCGCAACCATTTTGAATTATTAGTAGCGGTCATGCTTTCTGCCCAAACGACGGACGCAGCGGTCAATAAGGCAACGCCCGCTTTGTTTGAGGCTTTCCCAACTCCTCAGGATATGGCGGTCGCCAGTGAAGCCGACATTGCCAAGCATATTTCCAAATTAGGCCTCTACCGCAATAAGGCTAAATTTCTCAAAAAATGTGCCCAACAATTGTTGGACAACTTTGATGGCCAAGTCCCACAGACGCGTGAAGAATTAGAGAGCCTAGCTGGAGTGGGACGCAAGACAGCCAATGTGGTCATGAGTGTAGGCTTTGGTATACCAGCCTTTGCCGTTGATACCCATGTAGAGCGCGTCTGCAAGCACCATGACATTGTCAAGAAGTCGGCTACGCCGTTAGAAGTGGAAAAACGAGTTATGGATGTTCTTCCCCCTGAACGCTGGCTCCCAGCTCACCAGGCCATGATCTATTTTGGACGGGCTATTTGCCATCCAAAAAATCCCGAGTGTGATCACTATCCGCAACTTTATAACTTTAAAGACATTTAAAAAGCGAGGTCTGATGTGTACTGACTCCAAAAAGTTAGACAATTAATTTATCCAAAGGATTTAGTTCTGTATTGCACAGGACGGAGTCCTTTTAGTTTTATCTTAATGCGTTTGTTGTTGTAATAATCAATATAGTCTACAATAGCTTGCTCCAATTGCTCAA
>CABREZ010000121.1 GCA_902470035.1 uncultured Streptococcus sp.
TTCAGGCACTCGGAATTATTGAGACCTTAGGCTCAATAATTAGTCATGGAACTTCGAAGAAGTTCGCTGACGTCCGTCCTCACCTAAGGAAAGTTTTTCAGGATATTTTATCTTCAATCTAAACAGTTCATTTTGAACTGTTTTTTTATATTCCTCAGGCTTTCCCTTGCAACTGTTGGTTGATCTCGTCTACTTTTTTCTTGTAAATGTGATAAGAAATAGCCCAGATAACCAAGTAAACAAGGGTAAACTCTATAATGACGGAGATGTAGAAGCTGATTTGGATTGGGAACCAGCCTCCCAAGGTTGCCAAAGGTAGAAAACCAAAGAGCATCAAAAGGTAGTGGCTGAGGGTCGCACGGAGGAGGCTCCAGTCTTTGTTGAACAGGTTTTTTCCTAAGCTGAAGAGCAAGCCGATGCCAGCCCATATAAGGATACAATAGAGCATGACAAGGGATCCATGCACGTCGTGGGCTTGCATCCATTGTCCAACGCCTGAACTTGGACTGAGAGGCAAATAAGTGGAAGGTGAGTTTAGGAAAGAAAAGATGATAGAGAGGATAAGGCCGATGAAGATGCCTTTAGAGGCATTCGATAGATGAGTCTTTAACATGATAATTTCTCCTTAATAGCTTTTAAATAGCGACGAGACGAATAGGTGATGGTCCCGTTTTTCAGATTGATTTGGACCGATCCGCTGGTGGTAAAATACAGCTGATCGATTTCTTTGGTATTGATAATTTCAGATTGGGAAATTTTTAAAAAGTAGATGGGCAAGTCTTCAGAGAGTTGGTAGAGTGGACCTGTGAGGATGAAGTGATCATCCTTTGTTTCCCCCACCACTTGCCGATTTTCAATATAGAAACGATGAAACAAGTGGGTCTCTACAAGATAGGTTTCCCCATCCTTTTTCGCTCGCAAGCGTTCCTTCTGGTCCAATTCCTCAATGAATTGTTGGACTTTCTGGATGCGTTCGCTAGGTTTTGGCGCTGTGATGGCTACGCCTTCTTCTTGAAAATGGGGGTCAATGGTAACTGTTACTTTCATACAAATCCCTTCTAATATATTGACGTCAGGTAAGCGATCCGCTAGCAGGACTTCTTGCTTACAAGTCTATTAAACACTTTTTCAGGCATCAAGACAAGTTTTTTCGTATATTCGGTCATTTTGTCTGTCTATCTGGTAGTAGGCCAGTATCTTTAGTGGAACTAGGGTACAAAATTTTATAAACGGAGGGCTTCCTTGGGGATATGGTATAATAGTTCTACCTATGCGCGTATAAAACATAAGAGGGGAAGCTATGTCACAGATTATCGAATTACCAGAAATTCTAGCCAATCAGATCGCTGCCGGGGAGGTCATCGAGCGCCCTGCTAGTGTAGTCAAGGAACTGGTTGAAAACTCCATCGATGCGGGGGCTAGTCAGATTGTCGTAGAGATTGAAGAAGCTGGCTTAAAGACCATTCAAATCACGGATAATGGACAGGGAATTGCCCATGAGGAAGTGGAATTAGCCCTTCGTCGCCATGCGACTAGTAAGATCAAGAGTCAAGCGGATCTCTTTCGGATTCGGACCCTAGGCTTCCGTGGAGAGGCCTTGCCCTCCATTGCCTCTGTCAGTCTTATGACCATCCTAACAGCTCAGGAAGGAGCTAGTCATGGAAGTAAGCTAGAGGCTAAAGGGGGCGAAATCACTTCTCTTGAGCCGGCGACTAGCCCTGTGGGGACTAAAATCACAGTTGAGGACCTCTTTTTCAATACACCAGCTCGCCTCAAATATATGAAGAGCCAACAGGCAGAGCTGTCCCATATTGTCGACATTCTCAACCGCTTAAGTCTGGCCCATCCAGAGATTGCCTTTACCTTGATCAATGACGGCCATGAAATGACACGGACGGCAGGGACGGGGAATCTCCGCCAGGCCATCGCAGGAGTCTACGGCCTCGCTACTGCCAAGAAAATGGTTGCCATCGAGACAGGTGATTTGGACTTTGAAGTGTCCGGTTTTGTCTCTTTGCCAGAACTTACCCGGGCCAATCGCAACTACATCAGCCTTTTTATCAATGGCCGTTACATTAAGAATTTCTTGCTCAACCGGGCTATTTTGGACGGCTACGGCAGTAAACTCATGGTCGGACGCTTCCCGATAGCGGTCATCAATATTCAGATCGATCCCTATCTAGCTGATGTCAATGTCCACCCGACCAAGCAAGAGGTGCGTATTTCTAAAGAACGAGAACTGATGGCCTTGATCTCCCAAGCCATTGTCTCCGCTTTGAAAGAGCAAGATCTGATTCCAGATGCTCTGGAAAATCTGGCCAAGTCGACGCTTCGTCGAACAGAAAAGCCAGTCCAGACTAGCCTCCCTCTAAAAGAAAATAGCCTCTATTACGACCGAGACAAGGGAGATTTCTTTGTCCGTCCAGAGGTCGGAGAATCCCAGCCAAATGGTGAAATGTTCCCAGAGCAAACGCTTCTCTTTTCACAAGATGAAGGAAAGGAGATCAAACCGACAGCCATCAAGTTTGCAGAGCGAAAGGCACCTCAGTACGACCAACTGGACCACCCAGAGTTGGATCTGGCTAGTCTAGACAAGGCTTATGATAAGTTGGAAGGGGAAGAGACATCAACTTTCCCAGAGTTGGAATATTTTGGTCAGATGCATGGGACCTATCTCTTTGCCCAAGGCAATGGGGGCCTCTACATCATTGACCAGCATGCGGCCCAAGAGCGGGTCAAATACGAAGAGTACCGAGAGAGCATCGGGGACGTAGACGGCAGTCAGCAACAACTGCTGGTGCCTTATATCTTTGAGTTCCCTGCAGATGATCTGATCCACCTGCAACAGCGCAAGCACCTTTTAGAAGAAGTGGGAGTCTACTTAGAAGAATACGGAGTCAACCAGTTGATCTTGCGGGAGCACCCTATCTGGATGAAGGAAGAAGAGATCGAGTCGGGTATCTACGAAATGTGTGACATGCTCCTCTTGACCAAGGAAGTGTCCATCAAGAAATACCGGGCGGAGTTGGCTATCATGATGTCCTGCAAACGTTCCATCAAGGCCAACCACACACTGGACGATTACTCTGCACGCGATCTCATCTATCAACTGTCCCAATGTGACAACCCTTATAACTGCCCCCACGGCCGTCCCGTCTTGGTCAACTTCACCAAGTCGGATATGGAAAAGATGTTCCGACGCATTCAGGAAAATCACACTAGCCTACGAGAATTGGGAAAATATTAAACAAAGAATAAAGGAATCTTATGTACGAATACATTAAAGGAATCTTAACAAAAATTACTGCCAAATACATTGTGGTAGAAACAGCTGGGATCGGCTA
>CABREZ010000122.1 GCA_902470035.1 uncultured Streptococcus sp.
GTTTCCGTCCCCTCTCGAGGTATGAGTGGTTTCCTATCCCATATCTTGTATCCCCAAAGGGATTCAACACACAAGATAGTTCCTACCTGGAAACTATCTTAAGTATACCATATTTTACGAGAGCTTTCAGCTAGAAGAACAAACAATCTTCACCTTCTACTGAGCCCTCATCTCCATTCAAACGAACAGTTTCCTCCCGACTACCGACATAGATGATAATGTTGTCCTCTTGCTTAGCATCATAAAAATCTTGCAGAGCACCAAGTAAGAGCTGATAACTAGAGACCTCTAAATCTACCTCAAAACAGGAACGTTGCACCCGAACACCAAATCCCTCTAACAGTTTAGCCAATTTCAATCTCCGTTTATTGCTGGTGATATCGTAGATAATCAAGCAAAAGAGAGACTTTTTCTTAGCGAACTCTTTCTCATCTGCTGATAAATGATAGAATAATCCCATTAGCTATCTCCTGTATCACATGTTCGATAAGAGTGAGGATCTAGCTCTTCAAACGATCTGATCAAGCTTTTAATTTGCTGATCAGCAGTATAAAAGAAACTGTAGCGTTTGCCATCCCCTTGTACATATGGATGGATTTCCAGCATCCTTTCCCTCACCGCTCGGATAAATATTTCACGTCCCTCATCTGTTAAGAGGACCGCACCATCTTCCTCTTTTTCAAAATGCTCCTTTCCTAGCTCTCCATGAAGGAGCAGATCCATCACGGTATTATCAACGATGATGGGGCGCCACTCCTCCATCAAATCACTGGCAAGACTAGCATGATGATGGTGGTTTTGGTGCAGGATGCCAAAGCCGAAGCTCAAGCCATTCTTACGAATGAGTCCTAAAAAACTAGAATACAAGAAAGAATAGCCAAAATTGAGTAGACTATTAAAATAATCCTTGGCAGGCCTCCTAGTCCGACCATGAAAACGAAATGAGTCTGGAACAAGGAGACTCAGATAGTAGAAATAGGATTTTGCGATACGTCCTTCACAGCCTATGATTTCTGTTATCGATTCCGCACCATCAATCTTATCAAGCATTTGCTCGAAGCGATTATAATCTTCGCTAGTCAGGAGTCCTTCTCGATCAAATTCCTTCAGTAAGGTGAGTTGGTGCTTGACCTTGGCCGTCGCAATTTTCTGAGCCAGAGCCAAGCAGAAGGCCGGTTGGAAACAAGCCTGGACTTGAATCTTTTGCTTTTCGAAATCCTCCTGTCGATAGGAGTCTACACAAAACAAGAATCTTCCATCTTTTGTAAAATAATAGACATTCTTTTTAGCCATTGCCAACTCTCGTAGGAGTTGTGTAGAGAGTTGAGCTGGTCCAAAAACTAAGATATTTTCGACCAGATGGATCGAAATCTCCCTGACAATTTCACGATTCCCATTCTTCACGATAATTCTGTGTTCAGATAGACCTAAAGCATAGTCCGACTTTTGTACGAATAAATCACTCATGCCCTGACACCTCCTCAATGGACAAAGGATATTAGTTTATCACATTTTCAAAAATAGTCAAGCCATTTATAAAAAATATACACAAACAAAAAGACCTACCCGAAGGTAGATCTCTTGTTGCTTACAATTTACCTGCTACGGCATCCAACAATTCTTGGATCTTGGCTTGGTTGCTTCCTCCTGCCATGGCCATGTCTGGTTTTCCACCACCACGTCCATCAACGATTGGAGCCAATTCTTTGACCAAGTTACCTGCGTGGATGTCTTTTGTCTTGCTGGCTACGAGAAGATTGACCTTGTCACCGATTGCTGCGACCAGAACAAGGACGTCAGAGTAATCTTTTTGTTTCCAGTTATCCGCAAAGGTACGAAGGGCACCTGCATCTGAAACAGAAACCTGGCTAGCAATATAACGGTGTCCGTTTGCTTCTTGAACATGTTTGAAGACATCACCTGCTGCCGCTGCTGCAGCTTTTTCCTTCAATTCTGCATTTTCTTTTTGCAATTGACGGAGTTGCTCTTGAAGACCTTCCACCTTGTGAGGAACTTCCTTGAGTTGAGGGGCTTTCAAGGTTGCTGCGACTGCTTTCAAAGCATCTTCTTGTTCACGGTAGGCTTCAAAGGCTTCCTTCCCAGTCACTGCCAAGATACGACGAGTTCCTGATCCAATCCCTTCTTCTTTGACAATCTTGAAGAGGCCAATCTCAGAAGTATTGCCAACGTGGGTACCACCACAGAGTTCGACTGAGTAGTCACCAATGGTCACAACGCGGACTTCCTTACCGTATTTCTCACCAAAGAGGGCCATCGCTCCCATTTCTTTAGCTGTATCAATATCTGTCTCAACTGTTTCTACAGCGATCGCTTCCCAAATCTTTTCATTGACTTGTTGTTCAATGGCACGCAATTCTTCAGGAGTTACCGCTTGGAAATGAGTGAAGTCAAAGCGAAGGAATTCCACTTCGTTAAGAGATCCTGCTTGAGTAGCATGGTGGCCAAGGATATTGTGAAGAGCTGCATGGAGTAAGTGAGTCGCTGTGTGGTTTTTCATGACACGATGACGACGGTTCGTATCGATTGTTAACGTGTATTCTTTGTTCAAAGCGAGTGGGGCATGAACTTCAACAGTATGAAGTGCTTGGCCATTTGGTGCTTTTTGAACATCTGTCACAGTCGCTACGACATTTCCTGCAGCATCCAAGATTTGACCGTGGTCAGCTACTTGTCCACCCATTTCAGCGTAGAATGGAGTTTCTGCAAAGATCAGTGATGCAGTCCCTTCAGATACAGCTTCCACTTCTGCATTATCAGCTACGATAGCCACCAATTTAGAAGATAATTGGCTAGCATTGTAGTTGAAGACACTCTCAACTGCAATGCTTTGAAGAGTTTCGTTTTGCATCCCCATAGATCCGCCTTTGACAGCTGACGCACGCGCACGTTCTTGTTGTTCCTTCATAGCCGCTTCAAAGCCTTCACGGTCTACCGTCATTCCAGCTTCTTCAGCGATTTCTTCAGTCAACTCTACTGGAAATCCATAAGTATCGTAGAGTTTGAAGACATCTTGACCAGCGATAACCGTTTGGCCTTTTTCTTTCAAGTCTGCTACGATACCTTGAGCAAAGTGTTGACCTGAGTGAAGGGTACGGGCAAATGACTCTTCTTCGCTCTTGACGATTTTTTCAATAAAGTCACGTTTTTCAAGCACTTCTGGGTAGTAGCTTTCCATGATTTTTCCAACAGTTGGAACCAGTTTGTAAAGGAAAGGCTCATTGATACCCAATTTTTGACCAT
>CABREZ010000123.1 GCA_902470035.1 uncultured Streptococcus sp.
AGCTTTTACAGCCCTACTCAACTGTGCGGAGGTGGGACGACGAAATCGAATTCTAACGAATTACCGATTTCTGTCCCACTCTCTTTTCTTTAGGATTATAAGAAATCGACAGAAAGAATAGTGTTCCCTTTTTTCACAGGAACACGGGTCTTAGCCCCATTGTTCCCTTTGGGGAGGCGGAGTTTTTTGCTTTCTGGACTAGAAGGTTTTGATTGAGTCTTCTTGCCAACAGGTATACGTGTTTTCACTCCGTTATTTCCTTTTGGAAGACGCAGTTTTTGAACAGGTTTTTCTGGAACAGAAGGTGTTGACGGTTTCTCAACAACTGGTGTGGTGACTTCTTTATAGAAATAGGTCACAGTAACCAAGTTAGAAACATGAAGTTTGTGGGAGGTCAATTCTTCTTTGTCAGCTGATTGGAAGGTATAAGTTTTTCCATTAGCTTGGATTTGAGCGGGTGCTGTTGGTAGACCAGCTTCATAAGCCGAATCGAGGCTCCGCTCGACGCTGTTTTCTTGGGAAGGCGCAATTTCTTGTCCCTTTTCGTCTACAAAACGAGCACGTTTTACAACTTCCGGATTCAAATCGATATCATCATAGAGATGGATGACTTCAATGACGGGCGCGGTGGCAGTGACTTTTTCAGGAGCGCTGTTGTATGCAAAGCCATCTTTGATATCGAGATCAGAATATCTTACTCGATACCATGTTTTTCCGTTTTCGTCTGTAACCGTTGCTGGTCCATTTCCAGAGACGTCATATTCGGTAAAAGCACGGGCATCAACTGTCTTGTAGACGACATCTGTTGAAGATGCAACTGGAGAAAAGTCTGGTTTCAGAGTCCGACGACGATGGATAACACGAATTTCAGAGATTCGTGGATCAACTGGAGTCTCAGCAGGAGCTGGGGTTGATTTCTCAGCCGTCAGGCTAGCTGTTTCTTCGCTCGGAAGTGGGGCTATTGTTTCGTTGGTAATTGCAGTAGCTGAACTCTCTGAAATGACTGAAACAGGAGCAACCGTATCCTGTCGTTCAGAGATAGGAGCAGTGACAGGGGCTGTATGCTCATCAGCAAAAGTGGTTGTTGCGAGACTGAGGGCTAAAACAGTTGCACACAATCCCGTGGTGAGTTGAATTCTCTTTTTCATATTTTTCTCCTTGTACATACTGATAGTATAACTTGCAAGCTTTTGACTTGTCAAAAACGGCTGCTAGAAAGACTTAAAAAGATACGATTTTCATTTGAAAAATCAAAATATAGGATAAAATATTTAAATCGGTTCAAGAATTTGAAAAAGTTGATTTACTTTTTTATTAAAAGTCAGTTTTCGTAAAAAAAGCCGGATTTTTAGATTGTGAGAGATAGCTATCGGCTCTTATTTGTGGTAAAATGAGAGGTGATCATGTCTTCGGACAAGTTTAACGAGAAAAGGAAGATGTATTATGACAAAACGGATTACCATCATTGAAGTTAAAGACTACGTCGGTCAAGAAGTGACTATCGGTGCTTGGGTTGCTAACAAATCAGGAAAAGGGAAAATTGCTTTCTTGCAATTGCGTGACGGGACTGCCTTCTTCCAAGGTGTAGCTTTCAAACCAAACTTTATCGAAAAATTCGGTGAAGAAGTAGGTCTTGAAAAATTTGATACCATCAAACGCTTGAGCCAAGAAACGTCTGTCTTTGTGACTGGGATTGTCAAAGAAGATGAGCGCTCAAAATTTGGTTATGAGTTGGATATTACAGACATTGAAGTCATCGGTGAATCGCAAGATTACCCAATCACTCCAAAAGAACACGGTACAGATTTCTTGATGGACAACCGTCATTTGTGGTTGCGTTCACGCAAACAAGTAGCAGTGATGCAAATCCGTAACGCTATTATCTATGCGACTTATGAGTTCTTTGATAAGAATGGCTTCATGAAATTTGATAGCCCAATCCTTTCAGGAAATGCTGCAGAAGATTCTACAGAACTTTTCGAAACGGACTACTTTGGAACACCAGCTTACTTGAGCCAATCAGGACAGCTTTATCTTGAAGCAGGTGCTATGGCCCTTGGTCGCGTCTTTGACTTTGGTCCAGTATTCCGTGCGGAGAAATCAAAAACTCGCCGTCACTTGACTGAGTTCTGGATGATGGATGCGGAGTACTCATACTTAACACACGATGAATCACTTGACTTGCAAGAAGCTTATGTTAAAGCGTTGCTTCAAGGTGTTCTAGATCGTGCTCCTCAAGCCTTGGAAACTTTGGAACGTGATACAGAGCTCTTGAAACGCTACATTGCTGAGCCATTTAAACGCATTACTTACGATGAAGCGATTGACCTCTTACAAGAGCATGAAAACGACGAAGATGCTGACTACGAACATTTGGAACATGGAGATGATTTCGGTTCACCACACGAAACGTGGATTTCAAACCACTTTGGTGTACCAACCTTTGTGATCAACTATCCAGCTGACATCAAGGCTTTCTACATGAAACCAGTTCCTGGGAACCCAGATCGCGTACTTTGTGCAGACTTGCTTGCGCCAGAAGGTTATGGAGAAATCATCGGTGGTTCTATGCGTGAGGAAGACTATGATGCCCTTGTCTCTAAGATGGAATCACTTGGTATGGATCGTACAGAATATGAATTCTATCTTGATCTTCGTAAATACGGTACAGTCCCACACGGTGGATTTGGTATCGGTATCGAGCGGATGGTAACCTTCGCAGCTGGAACTAAACACATCCGTGAAGCCATTCCATTCCCACGTATGTTGCACCGTATCAAACCTTAATAGCCATAAAAACGCCGTCTGGCTTTTTTATACTCTTCGAAAATCAAATTCAAACTACGTCAGCTTCACCTTGCCGTACTCAAGTACAGCCTGCGGCTAGCTTCCTAGTTTGCTCTTTGATTTTCATTGAGTATTACTTTTAATGAATGAGGTGGAGAAAATGTAGGCAAATTTAGGTAAGTCTTTTAGAAACAGTCATACTACATATGGAAAGAGAGAAAACAATGTTTAAAAGAACTTACAAAGGCAATATTCCACTCCTAGCAGGTCTGGAATTCACATCTTATTTTGGAATTACCAGTTTTTGGATTTTATTCTTTATTCAAAATGGTCTTTCCTTGCTTCAAATCGGTTTGCTAGAAAGTATCTTTCATGGGACCAGTCTCTTGTGTGAAATCCCATCTGGTATGTTGGCCGATCGGTTTAGCTACAAGACCAATCTCTATTTGGCTCGCTTGG
>CABREZ010000124.1 GCA_902470035.1 uncultured Streptococcus sp.
TTTTTAACCACGATAGGTGCTTCTTTTGTCCCACGAATCGTCACACCAGCAGCCACTTCGGCCCCCTTATCCAGGATGGCATGTTCGACGATTGCATTTTCATGAATGACAACACCAGGGAAAAGAAGGCTACTGCGGACTTCTGAACCTTCATGAAGGTGTACCCGGCGTGAAACAACAGAGCGTTCAACGGTTCCTTCTACAATACTACCAGAAGCAAATTGGGACGATTTGATATTTGAAGTCTTGGAATAATAAGTTGGCTCTTCATTCTTCACTTTTGTATACACCTTTTGATTTGGTGAAAAGAGCTTCATGAATTTTTGGTTTTCCAACATATCCAAGTTTGCTTGATAATAGGATTCAACTGAGTGAATATTTGCTAGATAGCCTGTATACTCAAAGGCAAAGGCATTGTATTCCACTGCCAAATCACGTAAGATATAGCGAAGTTTTTGTGGGTATTCTTTTTTGGCTTCTTCTTCAATTTTTTCAATCAACCAAGGAGTATCTACAATAAAGACATCTGTTGACATATTGTAGACTTCATCAGGATTCTTACCATCAAAAAGTTTTTGCTCTGTAACATGGTCTGTTTCATCAATTTCCAAGACAGCATTCACATCAGAAATGTTTTGCAGATGCAACTTTTTATAAACCACTGTAATCGGACGATCAATGGTATTATGAAGGTGGAAAATCTGATTGAGGTCAATATTCATTAATACATCACAGTTCAAAGCAACTGTTTGATTAGAACCAGACCGTTTCAAATAGGTCAATAATTGTTGGTAGTATTCTGGCCCTACCGTTGTATTTTCAACTGGTGTATTATAGATTCCGAGATAATAGTGGCTCAATAAAGTAGACAAGCCCCACTCACGACCTGAACGAATATGGTCAAAGACCGAACTAATATTTTCTTGTTGGAAAATCCCAAAAACACTACGAATACCAGCATTTGCAAGACTAGACAATGGGAAGTCGATTAAGCGGTATTTCCCATCAAACGGTAGGGATGCTACCGGACGATGGCTAGTCAAAGTGGACATATCATGATACCCAACTGTATTTCCTAAAATGGCTGAATATTTATCAATCTTCATCTGTTGCTACCCCCACTTTTTCATTGTAACCGACAACTTGTACTTCCTCTGTTCCATCAATCACGACACCTTCTGCAATGACTGCACCTTCTCCGATAATCGCGCGTTTCACAACAGCTCCTTTACCGATAATGGCATTGCTCATCACGACAGCATCTTCGACAACTGCTCCTTCACGAACTTGAGCTTCTGTTGATAAGATGGAGTGTTTGACTGTACCGTCTACCGAACAACCGTCGACGACAAGAGAATCTTCGATGTGGCCATGTTCCCCAAAGAAGTTCGGTGGAGAAATGAGGTTGCGTGAATAGATTTTCCAGTGACGATCGCGACTATCCAAGGCATTATTTGGATCGATATATTCCATATTGGCTTCCCAAAGAGACTCAATCGTACCAACGTCTTTCCAATAACCATTGAATTCATAAGCATAAACACTTTCGCCTGATTCTAGATAAGTTGGAATGACATTTTTACCGAAGTCTGACATATCGATATCGCTCTTTTCAGCAGCAACCAACATATTGCGTAGACGAGCCCAGTCAAAGATGTAAATCCCCATGGAAGCCTTGGTAGATTTCGGTTCAGCTGGTTTTTCTTCAAATTCAACAATCCGATTATTAGCATCGGTATTCATGATTCCAAAACGACTCGCTTCCTTCAAAGGTACATCTAGGACGGCAACAGTCAAGCTCGCATTATTATCCTTGTGAGATTGAAGCATATCATCATAGTCCATCTTGTAGATATGGTCACCAGAAAGAATCAAGACATATTCAGGATTGATGCTGTCGATATAATCGATGTTTTGGAGGATGGCATGACTAGTTCCTTCGAACCAACGATTTCCTTCACTAGCTGAATAAGGTTGCAAAATAGAAACACCTGTGTTGATTCCATCCAAGCCCCAGCTTGAACCATTTCCGATATGACTATTGAGGGCCAGTGGTTGGTACTGTGTAATCACGCCAACATTGTGAATTCCTGAGTTGGCACAGTTTGATAGGGCAAAATCGATAATCCGATAGCGCCCACCAAATTGAACCGCAGGTTTTGCGATGTTTTTGGTTAATTTTCCAAGACGTGTTCCTTGCCCCCCGGCAAGAATTAAAGCGAGCATTTCATTCTTCATTGACTACTTCCTCTTTTTAAAGCCTGGACTCCCATAGAGTCAACCGATCGTCATTTCTTATCTGATGTTTTAGATTTTGTCTTACGCACCTTGCGTTTTACCTTCCAAATACTAGCTCCTAAAGCCGGCAAAGTAAAGGTCAAGGTTTGTTCATAATCCTTCCACAGTCCATCTTTAGACTGAACTGTCGGATTGTGCTCTTTCCAGACACCTCCCCATTCTTCTAATTCTGTATTCCAAATTTCTTCATAGACCGCTGATACAGGCACACCAATCGTAAAGTCCTTGCGTTCTACTGGTGCCATATTGAAGACACATACTAGAAGCTCGCCTTTACGATTCTTCCGGACCATAGACAAGACGCTCTGATCCCGGTTATCTGCATCAATAATCTCTAAGCCATCAAAGCTATCATCAATCTCCCACAATTCTTTGTGTTCTTTGTAGAAATGATTGAGCTGAGAAGTGAAACGACGCATCTTAGCATTCATTTCATCCTCTAGATTGCCCCATTCCAGTTGCTCCTCTGACTTCCATTCCAAAAATTGACCAAATTCTGAACCCATAAAGAGCAATTTCTTACCTGGATGGCAGATCTGATAGGTTAAAAGATTACGGAGTCCAGCAAATTGATTGTAACGATCTCCCCACATCTTGTGCATCAAACTCTTCTTACCGTGCACCACTTCATCATGTGAAAATGGTAGTAAGAAATTCTCAGAAAATGCATACATGTAACTAAAGGTCACCAGATTAAAGTCAAATTTCCTGTAGACCG
>CABREZ010000125.1 GCA_902470035.1 uncultured Streptococcus sp.
AGAAAAAGCCACCGGTTTTGGTGGCTCTTATAGGGAGATTATTATGAAAAAGTTTTAGGAGTTTTATCATTCAAAGTTAGGAGGTCTTTGATGATGGTATTAGTATACGATAGGAAACTTAAAGTTTCCTTATAGTTATTTTCAAAAAATATTTTCTAAAAAAGAGGAGGTTTCAAGCAAAGATTTCACATCCTTGTTTGGCCACTCCCCTGTCCTCATTATTTCTTAGCGATGGCATGATAGCTGCTCTTGCTAGTGAAGACTTGACCTGCTCTCAAGATGACTTTTTCAGCTTGGTCGCTATGAATGGCATCTGGCACTGTTTGAAATTCGAGGGCCAAGCCATTGTGTTGAACCATTGGTTTGCCTTGAAGATGAACGGTTTCATCTACAAAATTGGCAGAATACACCACCAAGGATGGGGCTTCTGACTTGAAGGTCAAAAAGCGTCCAGACGGCTGATGATAGAAGAAGCCTGCATTTTCATGCCCTTCTGGTAGAGCGAAAGGATGATCCAATCCTTCTACCAGGCGGATTTGCGGATCCGAATCCTTAAAGAGATCCTCTAACAACATAGCTTGGTAGAGATGCTGAACGATCGGACTTTCTCTATCCACAGTGTGAAGAGGGACGCCATCTGGGTGGATAGGGTAAAGCCCCTGATGATTGATCTGAAAGACATGGTCATTAATCGGCTGAGTGAAGTTTCCAGACAAGTTGAAATAGCTGTGATTGGTCGGATTGACTAAGGTATCTTGGTCTGTTTCTACCCGGTAGCTAATTTCCAGCTCCCCTGCTTCCGTCAAACTATAGGTCACCCAAATCTTGAGATTTCCAGGGAAACCACCGGTGCCATCCGCACGTTCTGTGTACAGAGTGATTTCTTGGTCCGTTACCGACTCCACGCTAAACAAGGCGCTGTCCCAGCCAGTCGATCCACTGTGGTTGCAGTTGGCGCAGTTATTGGCTTCTAAGTGATAGGTTTGTCCATTGAGCTCAAAGCTGGCCCCTGCAATCCGACCCGCGACTGGACCAATGCTAGCTCCATACTTGGGGCTATTACCAACATAGGCATCAAAATTGTCAAAGCCCAATACAATGTTGGCGAATTGATCATGCTTGTCTGGTGTTACATACTCTATAATAGTAGCTCCATAAGTCATGACAGACAATTGATACCCCAGGTCATTTTCCAGACGATACGCTTCTACGTCTTGACCATCCAATTGACCAAATAGATATTTTTGATAGTGTTTCACAAGTTGTCTCCTCCAAGATCATTCATTCTAGTGAAAAGGGTGAATCACCACTCCTTGTACAACACGGTTGACCGTTCCAGTTGGTGATGGCGTATCTGGGCGATTTTGAACCTTGAGCGACGTCAAGAGCGAAATCAATTGACCGTAGATAATGTATGGGAAGGCACGGTAGATATCCAGAGACTCTGCTGATGCTTCTACCAACACTTCTCGTACATGTTCAATGCCTGCTGCTTGGCCGGTCAAGAGAACGACCTGACGAGCAATCTGATCTCCAGCCACTTCTCCAACCAAATCTAGATCATACTGGCGTGTATAAGGATCAATGGAGCCAAAGACCAAGACCAGAGTCTGATCATTGATGAGGGATTTCGGTCCATGACGGAAGCCGACAGGACTCTCGTACATGGTCGCAATTTTACCGGCAGTTAACTCTAAAATCTTGAGCTGGGCTTCATGAGCTAGGCCAAAGAAAGGTCCTGCTCCTAGATAGATGACGCGCTCGAAATCTAAATCGACAACTTCCTTGACCTCGCGATCTTTCTCCAAGATCTGCTCTGACAGATGAATCAATTCTTCCACTCGTTTTTCCTTGATTTTTTCCTCACTTGGATCAAAGACCAAGAGGGCTGTCAAGAGCATAGAGGTAAAGCTAGAAGTCATGGCGAAGCCGGCATCATTGGTTTCTTTTGGTTGTAAGAGCAAGAGATTACGCTCATCTCCGTGGGCCTGCTGGGCCAGCTTTCCTTCTTCCGCACAGGTAATGGTGATCTGATAAAGTTCATCGACCAAGTCTTGAGCTAACTCAACTGTTGCAACACTTTCAGGTGAGTTGCCACTTCGTGCAAAGGAAACCAAGACCGTCGGCACTTCTCTTTTGAGATAGGTTTGTGGATGCGCCACGATATCGGTCGTCGCAATGGATTGAAAATTCCAGTGCTGTTCATCGTGCACTTCCTGCAGATAAGGAACCAAGGTGTCCCCCACATAAGCTGAGGTCCCTGCACCTGTCAAGATAACCTTGATGTAGCCATGACGCTTCCCAATAGCCTCCAAAAACTCTTTGATTTCTGTGCCTTTCTCTTGATAGAGACGATAGGTTTCTTTCCAAACTTCCGGTTGCTGGTAAATTTCGCGTGTCGTAATTTCAGCCCCCAGTTCAAGCAGGTCTTCTTTTGTATAATCTAGCATGCTTCTCCTCTTTTCTACCCGCCTTATAAGCGGTAAGAGGCCGAGACAATTGTCCCAGCCCCATTCCGAATGTTCAAGCGTTTTTCGCTATCGTATCTTATTCATCCTCGTCGTCATCAAAGTTGGATAAAAGATCATTAACCTTCACGATGCTTTCTTGTGCACGCGCTGGATAAGCTTCTTCTCCTCCGACCAGGCTGTTATTAATAAATTCAATTACCATTGGCAAGTTCATCCCTGCATAGAGGTCAATCGCACGTCCTTCAAGAATCAGACGGCTAACTGTATTACAAGGAGTGCCTCCCAAAAGATCCGCAAAGACGATGTAGTCCTCAAAGTCCGCAACACAGGCTTCAAACTTGGCTGTAAACTCCTCAGGACCTTCCTCTGGCAAGAGGGCCACGGCATGAATGTTGTCTTGTGGTCCCATAATCATTTCTGTGCTGGCTTTGAGCTCTTCACAGAAGCGACCATGACTGACCAATACTAGGTGTTTTGCCATACCTTACTCCATTATGCCATTCCAAAGAAGAAGTGGCCAAATGCTG
>CABREZ010000126.1 GCA_902470035.1 uncultured Streptococcus sp.
TCCAGCAAGATCACGTCTGGTTTGACCGCGATGGCACGCGCGATTCCGATCCGTTGCTGCTGACCACCTGACAATTGAGAAGGATAGTAATCCTTGTAAGCGAGGAGACCAACTTTTTCAAGGGCTGATTCTGCCCGTTGGATAGCTTCTTCTTTTGGAATCTTACGAGCTACAACCAGGCCTTCTAAGATATTTTCAAGCGCTGTTTTGTTGGCAAAGAGATTGTAATGCTGGAAAACAAAGGCCGTCTTTTGGCGGATTTCTAGAATCTCTTTTTTGCTAAGTTTTGAGAGGTCATATTCTTTTCCACCTAGGGTGAGGTGCCCTGTGTCTGCCTTTTCCAAGTGATTGAGGCAGCGAAGGAAGGTTGTTTTTCCTGATCCAGATGGACCCAAAATAACGACGACATCCCCTTGGTTGACCTTGAGATTAACATCTACCAGGACCTGGTGATCCTTAAATTTTTTCGATACGTGTTCTACTTCTAACATCTTCTTATTTCTCCTTCTTCTATGCGAGTGTCAGGCGTTTTTCTAAGAGATTGAATCCCCACTGAATCACCCCACAAATGACAATATAAAGAATAAAAATCACTAGATAGGATTCAAAATATTGATAGCCATAAGAGGCTTCGACCTTGGCAATGGCGGTGATATCCTTGATGGTCATGACAAAGACAAGGGAGGTTCCTTTGACCAAGTTGATAACTAAGTTACACAAATTAGGAAGTGCTGAACGCAAGGCTTGTGGAAAAACAATGCGGATATAGGCTTGGCGATTGGTCAAACCAATGGCTTGCGCTGCTTCTAGCTGGCCCTTATCCACCGTCAGAATGGCTGACCGTAGAATTTCAGCAAGACTCCCCGTTGTCATCAAGCTAAAGATGATAAAGGCATAGTAAATGGGATTGATCTCAAAGACATTAAAGTGACTGCCAATACTCTTAAAAAAGCTATTTAAGAGGCTGGGAAAGAGACTATAAAAGAAGAGAATCAAGAGAATCGGAGGCGTCGCGCGGATAAAAGCTAAGTAAACCACTGAGAAACTGCGAACCCCTTTGACCTTATAGATCTGGCCGAGTGCCAAAAAGAGGGCTGGAAAAAAACTCAAGAGAATCGACACGACCATGATTAGAAGGGTCACTGGAACACCACCCAAGGTGGCTAGAAATGTTTTACTAATAAAATTGAAATCCATAAGCTACCTTTCTGTTACACTGAGTCGTTTCTCAAGGAGTTGAGCGGAGAAGGAGATCACAAGGGCAATTCCCCAGTAGATCACTGCTACAGCTGTATAGGTCTCGAGGGAATAATTCCCAAGATTGCGACTGATCAAGTTGTTGCCTGCTCCCATGATATCGATAAAGCCAATGGTATAAGCCAAAGCGGCATCGCGCATGAGATTCAAGATGGCAGTCGTCATATTTGGAAGAGCTACGCGAAAGGCTTGGGGAAGGACAATCCGCCAAATGGTTTGAGCTGGCGTCAAGCCGATACTCAAGCCTGCTTCCATCTGACCTTTTGGAATGGCCAAATAGGCTGCCTTGAAGACCTCAGAGATCATCGCAGCAAAGAGAAGAAACATGGCAACCAGGACAAAGACAAACTTGGACCAGTGGTCAATATCTACTCCCAACCACCAGTTCAAAAATTGGGGGAGCCCATAAAAGACCAAAAAGAGTAAGACAATCGGAGGGGTACAACGCAAGGTAAAGACATAACCTTTTGCCAGACCTGCCCCTACCTTATCTTCTGATACTTGTGCCCAGGTCAAAACCAAGCCAAATGCAGAACCGAGAACCGTCGTTAACACCATCAAAGCTAGGGTCGCTGGTAGAGCTTGGACCAAGGTTGGAAGAAATGACCAGACCTTGGAAATGTCGTATGAGACCATGTTTCTTTTCCTTTCTGTATCCGTATAGAAATAAGGAAGCTGGGGCTATGCGCACCCAGTTCCATCTTATTTCTCTTTATCTACATAACTGAAGACATCTTCACCGAAATATTTTTTCGACAATTTAGCAAGTGTGCCATCTTTTTCTAATTCTTTGATGGCCTTGCTGTATGCTTCCGCAAATTTTTCGTTTTTCTTATCCTTATGGATCAATGGGTAAGTTGGAATTCCTTTGTAGGCAAACCAGCTCAGTTTGTCCGCATATTGGTGGTAAGAACCATCTTTATCTGTGACAGCTTTTTCAAAGGAAAGTTTGATGTCAAAGAAGGCATCGTAACGTCCTTCAAGAACCCAAGCATAAGCATCTGCGACTTTGAAAGATTCCGCAGCTGTTAATTCGATTGGTTGGTCCTTATGCTTTTCATTGTATTCTTTAATAACATTCCACTGCGCATTTTGTGGTGAAATTGGAACCAATTTTCCTTTTTCTTTAGCGAAGTCATCGATGTTCTTGTATTTATTCGCATCTTCTTTCCGTACGGTAAATCCGATGATACTTGCTCCGATTGGTTCTTTTGGAATGATAAATTTCTTGGCACGTTCTTCGGTATACCAAGCTCCTTTGGTTCCGATATCGTATTTACCAGATTCTAGACCGATCAAGAGATCGTCATCACTTGTTCCAGTGTACTCAAACTTGTAGTCTGGTAGTTTTTCATCAATGGCTTTGAGAACGGCTACTTCATAGCCATCTGATTCTCCTTTTTCATCAACGAAATCATATGGTACATAGTTTTGAGTGTGGGCTACTTTCAAGGTTGTTACCTTGTTCGATCCTGTTGAACCTTTGCTGTCGTTTGCATGGTTCAAGCTCCGTCCAAGAATGGTTGCACCTGCAATGGCAAGTACTGCCACCCCACCGATAATCCATGTTTTTTTACTCATACTCTGTTCTCCCTCTTTCTATTTTCCTTATTCTGCTGCAGCTTCACGAACCCATTCGATTCGTTCTTCATCAATGTCACTTGGAATAGTACAATCCGCACCGATGACCAAGCCTGTGGTTCCAGTTTCTGCGATGATGCGGATTGTACTATT
>CABREZ010000127.1 GCA_902470035.1 uncultured Streptococcus sp.
TGTTCCTGCAGAGGACAAAGAAGCTGGTGCAATTATTGAAGAAGAAACAACTGGAACTGTTCCAGAAACTCTTCAAGATGAAACGATTATCTCTCCAATCGTTGGCCAAGCGGTTGCTTTAGAAAATGTGAATGACCCTGTCTTCTCAAGCGGTGCGATGGGGCAAGGGATTGCAGTGAAGCCATCTGAAGGTGTCGTTTATGCTCCTGCAGATGCAGAAGTAACCATTGCTTTTGCAACAGGTCATGCCTTCGGTTTGAAGACAGCCAACGGTGCTGAAGTTTTGATCCACGTTGGGATTGATACAGTTTCAATGAACGGTGAAGGATTTGATCAAAAGGTTGCGCAAGGTGACAAGGTCAAAGCTGGCGATGTTCTTGGAACATTTGATTCTGCTAAAATTGCAGCAGCTGGTCTTGATGATACAACAATGGTCATCGTCACAAACACAGCCGACTATACTTCAGTAACTCCAGTAGCTACTGGTGCAGTTGCTAAAGGCGATGCTATTATTCAAGTAAAAGCATAATCGAATACATGATTGCTCAAGGACTGGTTAGGGTATCCTCCAGTCCTTGAATTTTGTTTGGAGATGAGGTTTGGAATAAAAAAGTTGCTCACCTGATGTTTAAACATAAATAAGAGTAGTTTTTTCTATAAGGAATAGAAGTGAACCGTTTTCCTTTATGATATAATAGAAAAAAAGAGAATTGAAGAAGAGGTTTGATATGACTAAATTATATGGAAGTCTTGAAGCAGGTGGAACAAAGTTTGTTTGTGCTGTAGGTGACGAAAATTATAACGTCATTGAGAAAACACAGTTTCCGACAACGACCCCTATTGAAACCCTTGATAAATGTATTGAGTTTTTCTCTAAGTTTGAAAATCTTGCAGGTTTAGCGATTGGTTCATTTGGACCGATTGATATTGATAAAAATTCAAAAACATATGGTTTTATTACAACAACTCCAAAACCACATTGGGCCAATATTGATGTGGTAGGTGCTTTCCGTCGGGCATTAAATGTACCGATTTACTTCACAACTGACGTAAATAGCTCAGCTTATGGTGAGGTCGTCGCTCGTAATAATGCGGGTGCGCGGATTGAAAACCTAGTCTACTACACAATTGGTACAGGAATTGGGGCTGGTGTCATCCAGCGTGGTGAATTCATTGGTGGAGTAGGACATCCTGAGATGGGCCATTACTATGTTGCCAAACACCCAATGGATGTTGAAAAAGAATTTAATGGGGTTTGTCCATTCCACAGAGGCTGTTTAGAAGGTCTTGCGGCTGGTCCAAGCTTGGAAGCTCGTACCGGTATTCGTGGGGAAAATATCGAACTCAATAGCACTGTATGGGATATCCAAGCCTACTATATTGCCCAAGCCGCTGTCAATGCGACTGTAACCTTCCGTCCAGATGTGATTGTATTTGGTGGAGGAGTGATGGCACAACAGCACATGCTGGATCGCGTTCGTGAAAAATTCACAGTATTATTGAACGGCTACTTACCAGTTCCAGATGTTCGAGACTACATCGTGACTCCTGCGGTGGCTGGAAATGGTTCAGCAACCTTGGGTAACTTTGTCTTAGCAAAACAAGTCAGTAAAAAAGACTAATCAGTTAAGGCTGAAATAACATACTGTATCAAAATGCTAGGGGAGGGAGTTCTTCGTCGGGAAGATGGATGAATAACCTTCTCTTTTTTAAGCAAGAAAGGAGAAATGATGGAAAAAGCCATTATGAAGGATCCCTTCTTTTTGAGTCAAGTATCTGAAGAAGCGGCTAAAGAGGATTTGTATTTGGCGCAAGATTTACAAGATACCTTACGAGCTCACCAAGATTCCTGTGTTGGCATGGCTGCTAATATGATTGGTGTACGCAAACGAGTGATTATTATCCAATTTGGCGTGATGCCCTTGGTTCTCTTTAACCCTGTTCTAGTTAAGAAAGAAGGAGCTTATGAGACAGAAGAGGGGTGCCTTTCTTTGGCAGGGAGCCGAAAAACGAGCCGCTTTGAAAAGATTCAAGTCTCCTACTACGACATCAATTGGAAACCTCAGCTCATAAACTTAGAAGGTTTTGCGGCCCAGATTTGCCAGCATGAGCTGGATCACCTAGAAGGTATTTTGATCTAGTTGGACCTTCTGACTGCTAATCAATCTATTGAAAAAGAAATTACATATGGAAAAAGAATATTTGTTCTATGAACGGGTTAGACCATTTTTGGTGTCCCATCCCCCTTATCTTTCTTTATTAAGGTGGGTCAACCGCCTCGTCACCCTACTGATGCCACTCCTTTATTTTTATGTTCTTTGGGCAGCCTATTTGAAGGCTTCCGAGATTTGGGTTGTTCTTGCCTATCTGTTGGTTCCGGCATCTGGCTTTATTTTATTGAGTGTCATTCGAAAAGCAATCAATTGGCCCCGTCCCTACGAGATTGGGATGCTTCCTCCTTTATTAGACAGAGAAGGAAAGGGGAGCTCGATGCCTAGTCGTCATGTCTTTTCGGCGGTAATCATTTCGACAGTAGCCTGGGGAGTGAATCCTCTTCTATCGAGCATAGGTCTCTTCTTAGCTCTGTTATTGGCAGGCGTTCGTGTTCTGGCGGGACTCCATTTTGTCCGCGATGTCGTAGTCGGATTTGTCGTTGCACTCCTATGGGGAATCGTCAGTTTTTCTCTATTAGGAATTTTCTGATAGAGGTTGGATGAGAGAAGTAAGAAATGATTAAAAACTGCCTAACTTAGTTAGGCAGTTCAGATTGAAGATAAAGTCTTCCGAAAAAACTTTCCTTAGGTGAGTGCGGACGTCAGCGAACTTCGAAGAAGTTCCATGACTTAGTTTTGAGCCTAAGGTCT
>CABREZ010000128.1 GCA_902470035.1 uncultured Streptococcus sp.
AACTTGGTAAAGAGCTTGATTTGTTCATGATTTCTCAAGAAGTTGGTCAAGGTCTACCATTCTGGTTGCCAAATGGTGCGACAATCCGTCGTGAGTTAGAACGCTACATCGTCGATAAAGAGTTGGCTTCTGGCTATCAACACGTTTACACTCCACCACTTGCTTCTGTAGAGCTTTACAAGACTTCTGGTCACTGGGATCATTACCAAGAAGACATGTTCCCAACTATGGATATGGGAGACGGGGAAGAATTTGTCCTTCGCCCAATGAACTGCCCACACCACATCCAAGTCTTCAAGCACCATGTTCACTCATACCGTGAATTGCCAATCCGTATCGCTGAAATCGGGATGATGCACCGCTATGAAAAATCTGGTGCCTTGACTGGTCTTCAACGTGTACGCGAAATGTCTCTCAACGACGGTCACCTCTTTGTAACTCCTGAACAAATCCAAGAAGAATTCCAACGTGCTCTTCAGTTGATTATCGATGTTTATGAAGATTTCAACTTGAATGAATACCGTTTCCGCCTTTCTCTTCGTGACCCTCAAGATACTCACAAGTACTTTGATAACGATGAAATGTGGGAAAATGCCCAAACCATGCTTCGTGCTGCCCTTGATGAAATGGGCGTTGACTACTTTGAAGCTGAAGGGGAAGCAGCCTTCTACGGACCAAAATTGGATATCCAGGTTAAGACTGCCCTTGGAAAAGAAGAAACCCTTTCTACGATCCAGCTTGACTTCTTGCTCCCAGAACGCTTCGACCTCAAATACATCGGAGCTGACGGTGAAGAACACCGTCCAGTTATGATTCACCGTGGTGTTATTTCAACCATGGAACGCTTCACAGCTATCTTGATTGAGAACTACAAGGGTGCCTTCCCAACATGGCTTGCACCACATCAAGTAACCCTCATCCCAGTATCTAACGAGAAACACGTTGACTACGCTTGGGAAGTAGCTAAGAAACTTCGTGACCATGGTGTCCGTGCCGATGTGGATGAACGTAATGAGAAAATGCAATTCAAGATCCGTGCTTCACAAACTAGCAAGATTCCTTACCAATTGATCGTTGGTGACAAGGAAATGGAAGACGGAACTGTCAATGTTCGTCGCTACGGCCAAAAAGAAACAAACACTGTGTCAGTAGATGAGTTTGTAGCAGCTATCTTAGCTGATATCGCCAACAAATCTCGTGTTGAGAAATAAAACGATAAAACCTGGGATAAAAATTCCAGCTACCTAAAAAAGAGGTTGGGACAAAAGATCCCGACCTCACTTTTTATTAGCAATCAAACTTTGACGCGGTAGCTGATTGAACTTTTTGTTCGTCTTTTAGACTCCAAAAAGCTCCTAATCATCCTCGCGGGGCTGGGACTACGAAATCGAGACTTTGTCTATCGATTTCTGTCCCACCTCCTTTTTATATTTTGTTTAACCTGAGCTAGTAGTGATTGGTCAAACCACCACAAATAGTATCCTCATCAACAATCCTTTCTATCCATTAACTTTTGGATATAGGATATCCCCCCAAGATTTGCTTCCATGAGTTAGATAAGTTGACTATCCTCAATCCTTGTCTGCTTCATTTTCTTTTACGAGATCGTTTTGTGAATCTTTTTCAGAGAGTTTTTGATCGATATACTTGTCAATGTTTTCGTAAAATTCCTTGGTCGCCTCACTATCTAATTTTGTCGAATTATGGACTTGATTGACTTTCAATTGAACAGATTCAATACCGTAAGAGGCTTGTTTTTGGCGAATGGTTTCTAATTCTTCTTCTGAAATCGGATCTCCAACAACCGTCAAGACCAATTCATTATTCCTTGACTTGTAGACTTGATTAATGACCGTATGATTAGCGAATTCTTTTCCTACAAACTGTTTGATCCCTTCTTTTCGCGCTTGATCCATCGTCAGAGTGACTGCTGAATAGCTGGCTGGAAGAACCAATAATACAATCAAGGAGATCAACCCAATTCTCATTTTCATGTTTAGCTCTTTAAATGAACTTAAGGGAGATTGTCTCATCATAATTCTTGTTCCAACAATATTGATTAGCATGATAAAGACACAGTTGATCAAGAAAAGATAGAGAGCCCCAAATAAAAATCGTACATTTCCATTAGCTAAACCATAGCCTGCAGTGCAGATAGGTGGCATCAGAGCTGTTGCAATAGCTACTCCTGGCACGATATTGTTTGCTTCTTTTTTTCTTGAACCAATGACACCTGCTATCCCACCCGCAATAGCAATGAGAACATCCCAAATGGTTGGAGAGGTTCGTGCAATCAATTCGCTACTTGCATAAGATAAGGGAGAAATCCAGAAATATAGAGTCGAGACAAGCAAACTGACCAATACTTGAGTAAATAAAACCCCTAGAGATTGCTTGATTAAACGCGTATCAAAAATAGCTAAACCAAACCCCAGTCCAATAATCGGTGTCATAAGAGGGGAAATCAGCATGGCTCCAATAATGACAGCTGTTGAATTCATATTTAGACCTATAGAGGCAATAAAAATCGAACACATCAAAATCACTGTATCTCTTAATCGAACATGAAGGTCATCATATAGTTTCTCGCGGAATTCACGTGTTGAATAGTTTCCGGACATTGGTTACTCCTTTTATTTCATATAATTTTGTTTCTGCATGGATGATGGTAGAGAGCCTTCTGTCCAAACTGACATGTTTTTAATTCTTACCTATGATTCT
>CABREZ010000129.1 GCA_902470035.1 uncultured Streptococcus sp.
AAAAGAGGCTGGGACAAAAGTCCTAGCCTCTCAATTATTTTTGGATTGTCGAGCAAGACGCAGTGGTTGAGTGGGCTCTACTACGCTGATTTCATCAGCTTTTACAGCCCTACTCAACTGTGCGGAGGTGGGACGACGAAATCGAATTCTAACGAATTACCGATTTCTGTCCCACTCTCTTTTTTCTTTCTATTGATAACTGTTCTCTCCTTTCTGAAAATATGGTAGAATAATAGAAATAGAAAGATAGGTGACCATGGATTACTTTAAACGACACAAATTTGATTGGTCCAAATTCCGTTTGGGGATGAGAACCTTTAAAACAGGGATTGCCGTTTTTATTGTACTACTTATTTTTGGAATATTTGGCTGGCGAGGCCTTCAGATCGGGACCTTGACAGCTGTTTTTAGTTTGAGGGAAGACTTTGATAAGAGTGTCCACTTCGGGGCTTCGCGTGTCATGGGCAACAGTATCGGAGGTTTTTATGCTGTATTGTTCTTCCTTTTAAAAACGCTCTTTCATGGGGCGTATTGGGTGACTCTGATTTTTGTACCCATTGCGACCATGTTAACCATTATGACAAATGTCGCTATGAATAATAAAGCAGGAATTATCGGAGGAGTTTCGGCAATGCTGATCATTACCCTCTCGATTCCTAACGGAGAAACCTTCTTGTATGTTTTTGCCCGAATATTTGAGACCTTTATTGGTGTTTTCGTTGCGATTTTGGTCAATTCGGATGTGGATCGCATTCGCGATTTTCTCAAGAAACACAAAAAACCTATGTAAGATTATATAACATTTAATCTTGACATAGATTTTTTTTTCGATATAATAGAATAGAAAGAGGAATGGTATGAAGGAAAAGGAATTACGACGCTCGCTGGCAGTCTTTCCGATTGGCAGTGTTATGAAGCTGACCGACTTGACAGCTCGCCAGATTCGTTATTATGAAGATCAGGGATTGATTTCTCCTGATCGGACAGAAGGCAATCGCCGCATGTATTCGTTGGACGATATGGACCGCCTGCTTGAGATCAAAGATTATATCTCAGATGGCTTCAATATTGCGGATATTAAGAAGAAATATGCGGAAAAAGAGCAAGAGCAAACCAAGGTTGTCAGTCAAGAAGAGATCCGTAAGGCTCTTCATCGTGACATTATTCAGCAAAGTCGCTTCACATCTTCCCCATCGCCATATGGTCAATTTCGTTGATCATTTCATAAGCTTGTAATCTATTTTAAGGAGACAAAAATGTCAATTACTGCTGCAGATATTCGCCGTGAAGTAAAAGAAAAAAATGTTACTTTTATTCGCTTGATGTTCTCTGATATTTTGGGAACCATGAAGAACGTCGAAATTCCAGCTACCGATGAGCAACTGGACAAGGTTCTTTCAAACAAAGCCATGTTTGATGGTTCTTCTATCGAAGGATTTGTCCGTATCAACGAGTCAGATATGTATCTTTACCCAGATTTGGATACATGGACAGTCTTCCCTTGGGGAGATGAAAATGGTAGCGTAGCTGGCTTGATCTGTGATGTCTATACGACTGAAGGGAAACCATTTGCGGGCGACCCACGTGGCAACTTAAAACGTGCCCTTCGTCATATGGAAGAACTTGGATTCAAATCCTTTAACCTTGGTCCAGAACCAGAATTCTTCCTCTTCAAGTTGGACGAAAATGGAGATCCAACTCTTGAAGTAAACGACAAAGGTGGCTATTTTGACTTGGCTCCAACAGACCTTGCAGATAACACTCGTCGTGAAATCGTCAATGTCTTGACCAAGATGGGCTTTGAAGTAGAAGCCAGTCACCACGAAGTAGCCGTTGGTCAGCATGAAATCGACTTTAAGTATGACGAAGTTCTTCGCGCTTGTGACAAGATCCAAATCTTTAAACTCGTTGTGAAGACCATCGCCCGTAAACACGGCTTGTATGCAACCTTTATGGCCAAACCAAAATTTGGAATTGCCGGATCAGGTATGCACTGTAATATGTCTCTCTTTGACCAAGATGGCAACAATGCCTTCTTTGATCCAGAAGATCCAAAGGGCATGCAATTGTCAGAAACAGCTTATCACTTCTTGGGTGGCTTGATCAAGCATGCATATAACTTTACAGCGGTGACCAACCCAACCGTCAACTCTTATAAACGTTTGGTTCCTGGATATGAAGCACCTGTTTATATCGCTTGGGCAGGCCGCAACCGTTCCCCATTGGTACGTGTGCCAGCATCACGTGGTATGGGAACTCGTTTGGAATTACGCTCCGTAGACCCAATGGCCAATCCTTATGTAGCCTTGGCAGTCTTGCTTGAAGTCGGCCTTCATGGTATTGAAAATAAAATCGAAGCACCTGCTCCGATCGAAGAAAATATCTATGTGATGACACCGGAAGAACGTAGAGCAGCTGGAATCACAGATCTACCTTCTACCCTTCACAATGCCTTGAAAGCCTTGACAGAAGACGAAGTGGTGAAAGCTGCCTTGGGTGAACACATCTACACCAGCTTCCTTGAAGCCAAACGAATCGAATGGGCAAGCTATGCGACCTTCGTATCTCAATGGGAAGTAGACAACTATTTAGATCTTTATTAAGAAACAAGAGTAAAGAGGCTAGGACAAAAGTCCTAGCCTCTCAATTATTTTTGGATTGTCGAGCAAGACGCAGTGG
>CABREZ010000130.1 GCA_902470035.1 uncultured Streptococcus sp.
TATAATGTTAAGGTGTAAAAAAACAAGGGGAGGCACCATGAAACAGGTCTTTTTATCGACAACGACTGAATTTAAAGAAATAGAGACACTGGAACCCGGTAGCTGGATCAACCTTGTCAATCCTTCCCAAAGTGAATCGATGGAAATCGCCTCTGCTTTTAACATCGATATTGCCGACTTACGGGCACCGCTCGATGCGGAAGAAATGTCCCGTATGACCATCGAAGATGAATATACCTTGATCATCGTAGACGTTCCCATCAAGGAAGAGCGGAACAATCAGACCTACTATGTCACCATCCCTTTGGGAATTATCCTAACAGAAGAGGCTATTATCACCACTTGCTTGGAAGAGTTGCCTCTCCTAGACACCTTTATCAATCGTCGCTTGCGGAATTTCTATACCTTCATGCGATCCCGCTTCATCTTCCAGATCCTTTATCGCAATGCGGAGCTCTACTTGACCGCACTTCGTACCCTGGATCGTAAGAGTGAACAGATTGAAAGTCAACTGCACAAATCAACGCGTAATGAAGAGCTGATTGAGCTGATGGAATTAGAAAAAACCATCGTCTACTTTAAGGCTTCTCTAAAAACCAATGAGCGCGTAATCAAGAAATTGACCAGTGCCACCAGCAACATCAAGAAATACCTGGAAGACGAGGATCTGTTGGAAGATACCTTGATCGAGACTCAACAGGCCATTGAGATGGCGGATATTTATGGAAACATTCTCCACTCTATGACCGATACCTTCGCATCGATCATCTCCAACAACCAGAACAATATCATGAAAACCTTGGCCATGGTGACCATCGTCATGTCCATCCCAACCATGATCTTCTCAGCCTATGGCATGAACTTTAAAAACAATGATCTCCCCCTCAACGGAGAACCTAATGCTTTCTGGCTCATTATCTTTATTGCCTTTGCCATGACCGGATCTCTCGTTGTCTACCTCATCCATAAAAAATGGTTCTAACACCTACTAATAACACTAAGGAGTATTTATGTCTCAATTTGATTTGACCCAATTAAGTAAAAAGAATCAAGAATTCGTTCGCATCGCTAAACACCAATTGATTGAAAACGGCAAAACAGAAGAAGAAGCTACTAGCCTGATTGAAGAAATTCTTCCAGCTATCTTTGAAAACCAACCAAAAGGAGTAACGGCGCGAACTCTCTTTGGAGCGCCAACTGTTTGGGCCAATGCTTTTAGTGATCAGGAACGCTACGAAAAAGAGCATCCAAAAGAGAATGACGCTCCTCATCTCATGATTACAGATTCTTTCCTTCTCGTCTTTGGTCTCTTTGCTGCCATTTCAGCCTTCATGAACTTATTTGCTCCTCAGGGAACCACTTATGGACTCCTCACATTGACTCTTGGTAGCTTGGCTGGTGGGGTTGTGCTCTATTTGATGTATTACTACTTCTATCAATACTACGAAGTTTCTAAACGTGGAATGAAACGACCTGCTTTAACCAAGTCACTTCCTATCCTAATGTTGGCGATGATCCTCTGGGTTGTGATTCTCATGGTCACTGCTTTGCTCCCACAATTCCTCAACCCGCGTGTACCAAACTGGTTCATGCTCTTACTCGGTGGTGGGGCTCTTCTCCTCCGCTACTATTTAAAGAAAAAATACAATATCAAGAGCGCCAATACAGCACCTCAACGACGCTAAAAAGAAACGGATGAAGTTTTCATCCGTTTTTGTTTTACTGTATTTCCCTGTTCAATCTTTTTGAAAAATAGAGGACTAAGTCATCATTGTTTTCACAAGAACTGTAAGGGTCCAAAGGCTGATCCCTAAACCAAACTCCAGATCCATCTGGGATATAGTCCCGTTTGACATACAGTCTTTGAGCTGGGCCATAACCCGAGTGTAAACCAACCCCTAAAGTGACAATCTCTGATAGTAGCCGGACTCTTTTTTCCGCCTCTTCTATGAGTTGATTCCCAATTCCTCGATTTCTAAATGGCTCAAAAACATTAAAATCAGATAGTTCAGGATAGACTCCCACGAAAGGGCCGTGCTTGGCATAAGGCAATATAGTGATATAACCTGCCACAAATCCATCCGACTCAGCTACTAATACGTCTCTCTTTCCGTTCTCCTGATCCTGAAAATAGCTGGCCAAGATATCCTCTCTACCCGGCCACCCTTGGTGGATAAAGGCTTGAGAGATCCCTTCAATATCATACTCCATCATGCTTCTGATGATTGTGCATTCCTTCATGTTGCGCTCCTTGATACCTTTCTCTCCCTCATTATAGCATGATTAGAGCTTGGGAAAGGTCAAAGAGGTCCACTGGACCTGAAAAAAAGACCCGTAAGGGTCTTACTCGCTCTCTTGTTTTCAAGCTCATGAAAAAGAGGTCCACTGGACCTCTTTTTTAATCTTCGTTTACGAAAGGCATCAAAGCCATTACGCGAGCGCGTTTGATAGCTGTTGTTACTTTACGTTGGTTCTTCGCTGAAGTTCCAGTTACACGACGAGGAAGGATTTTCCCACGTTCTGAAACGAAACGGCTAAGAAGCTCAGTATCTTTGTAATCAACATATT
>CABREZ010000131.1 GCA_902470035.1 uncultured Streptococcus sp.
GTCTTGCTCGACAATCCAAAGACAATTGAGAGGCTAGGACTTTTGTCCCAGCCTCTTTTTCTAGTCAAAAACTATCTTCCACTTGTGGCATCTGGTCGTTTCCTCCAAAAGCATATACCCAGTAGGACATCGATGGTTAAACAGACAGAGAGGATCTGTAGAGGCCAGAGCAAGCCATATACACCTGATAGTGCATAGAAAATACTAGCTAAAGCCCAAAGAGGTCGAGATTCTATTGCCAAAGCGAACTGGGTTGAGACAAAGCCGATGGTGAATAAAACCAAATGGATACCCGTTGCATAAAAAATGATGAAGGCAAAAGGGCCGGTCAAGATGAGTCCGACGATGCCCAAGCTATAATAAGCAAGACCGAGCCATTTTGGAAGAGCAAAGAGATAAGAATAAAGAGACGATGCATTTCCTTCCTTGCTTAATTCACCGTTAACAGGCTCTCTGGATGTCTCAAGTGACTGCTTGCTATTGTTGTCTTGCTCAACTATCACATCCACTGTAGGCTTCTCCTGCCCAGCCTCTAAGCCCTTTGTTACGACTCCTTCTCTGCTATCACTCGATTGGTTCCCAAATAACATAACAAGAGGTGCAATGACTAATTTTTCTTTTATCAAGACGAATACATTAGCATAGCCGTATCGTTTTGGGTAAGAAAGCAAATCGGATAATAAGGATGAAGATTCCTTATTTCCGGAGCTCACTTCATTCGAACCTCTTTGACTTTCTAACCGCTCAGCTGGGACTTCTTCATCTCCACTTCTAGCACCTTCTTGGTCAGAAAGGACGCTTGACCGCGTCCCAAAGAGCTTCTGCAAACTTTCCTTCTGTCTATATACCAGATAAAGGGAAATGACAGAATGGTAAAAGGGAATGGGTGCAGTCGTCTTTAAAACGAGTAGGTCTAGTGTGACAGAAGGGAGATAGTAACAACCATAAAGGCAACTGAGCACAAATAGGACCTTCTGACTCTTAAGGACGAGAAGGCAAGTCAACAAAATGACTAGCAGGACTTCTTGGTCCACTCCTTCAAACAATCTCCAGTAAAAGTCAGATTTTGAATGATCCAATATATTCCACAAGCGTAAGACAACAGGAATTCGATCAACTAATTGCAGGATACTAATACCCAAGGCAACAAGAGGAAGCATTGGATACCAGGTATTTTCTTTTCTAATCGAAGAACATAATCGTATCCAATCCACTTTCCCTATCAGAAACATTAGGATAGCAAAAGACAGGATTTGGAAGCATACAACCATAAATCCGCTACCATAGATACCAATAGGCAGTGCCTCAGGCCAAAACATACTAAGAACCAATAGAACACTATAAGGAAGGAAGCCTTCTATTCTCTCTTCATTTCTCATGACAAGAACCGTCAGACTCACTTGAAAAGACAACCACATACCGATCTGTATCAAAGCAAATCCAATCACTGGATGGTTCTCCCCAATTCCAGTATATCCTGACAGCAATAAGAACCCTTGATAAGCTGCTCCAAGACCTTGAACAAGGATTAGGAGGCAATACCAAAACTTTCGTGACATCATATTCACCTTCCTCTCATTCACATCTTAAAATGGATAGGAAGAATTCCTTTAAATTAATTATTAAATGAATTAGCTGAGACTAAACCTTTTTCATCTAACTTTCCCACAAGACAAAGTAATCTAAATAAAGTCAGCCTCTGCAATAGCTTCTTTGACCACTTCCAATGGAAGATGGACTAGCTCTACTTCTTTTTCACGGTAGAGATATTGAGCATACTCATCGATGCGGTATTGATGGATATAAACCACCCGCTTGCAGCCAACCTGAAGCAATTGCTTGGTACAGTTAAGACAAGGGAAATGGGTCACATAGGCTGTAAATCCTTTAGGAATTCCCCGTTCTGCTCCCTGTAAAATGGCATTGACTTCCGCATGGAGGGTTCGGACACAGTGCCCTTCCACCATGAGACAGTCATAATCCAAGCAATGCTCCGTACCAGAAACAGAGCCATTGTAACCCGTCGCAACCACCTTATGATCCTTGACCAATACAGCACCCACCTTGGCCCGCTTACAGGTTGCCCGATTTGATATTAACAAAGCCTGTGCTGCAAAATACTCATCCCAGGCTAATCGCTTGTGTCCCACAGTCTTATCCTCCTTCATAAACCTTCTAATTTTTTTCATTATAGCACGAAATCAGCAAGAAAAAAAGATGACACTGTCACAGCCGATTCCTTCACTCAAAGAAAAAGAGATCCATGCGGATCTCTTTATTAATTATTTACCAAGTTTTGCTTTAGCTGCATCTGCAAGAGCTGTGAAAGCTGCAGCATCGTTAACAGCCAAGTCAGCAAGCATTTTACGGTTAACTTCGATCTCAGCCAATTTCAAACCATGCATCAATTGTGAGTATGAAAGTCCGTTCAAACGAGCTGCCGCATTGATACGTGTGATCCACAATTTACGGAAGTCACGTTTCTTTTGACGACGGTCACGGTATGCATAGTAGTAAGAGTTCATTACTT
>CABREZ010000132.1 GCA_902470035.1 uncultured Streptococcus sp.
CATTTCCCAGAGCTCTTCGTAGAGATCACCCAGCAAGAAGTCGAGCTCTTGATAATAGAGGTCTGGCTTTCCGTAGTCACTAAGGCTTAGTTCCATCAAACCATAGACTTGTAGCTTATGGTCCATGAGTCTACGTCCGTCCACCTTGTTAGAGTGGACAATGATGCGTCCGAAGGGATCATTTCTTCGGATGCGTTCGAGCTCTTTGTAGGCGTTGATTCCAGAATTTCCTTGACAGGAGAAGAAGTAAATGTTTTTCAAGTCATAGTCAATATAGGAGATATTTCCATTATAGACCAGCTTGACTGGTAGATTACGAACCCGTTTTTTCTCTAGATAGTTGTTAATATGTTCGACCAACATCTTAGAGGGATAATTGTATTCAATGACATAGATCATAGTTTCTTTCCTTTGCTATTGAGTAAATAACTGAGCTATCTTTCAGTTACGATTAGTATACAAGCTTTTGAAGTCATATTGGGGGAAAAATCTATTTGGTTGATTTTTGAAGCTATTCGGTTCATTTTGGAGGAGCAAAGGAGAAAAAATCGCTAAAGGAATACGAAGAAAATGGGGAAGTGGGGGCGAAGAAGGTTATCTTCTTTTGAAAATGAAAAGAAAATTTACCGAAATTTTCATTTGTGCTATAATCAAGGGGAAGTGACATCATGGAAAGAAGGATATCGTGAGTTTAGAACAGTTAGAGCGGAAATCGCTCCAAGAAATCAATCAATCCGTCAAGGTTCCCAAGGGAACTTCTTTTTGGAGGACCTTGTTATTGTTTTCAGGTCCGGGCAGCCTAGTAGCAGTGGGCTACATGGATCCTGGGAACTGGATTACCAGCGTTGTTGGAGGGGCTCACTATCGTTACTTGCTTTTGTCGGTGGTTCTCTTGTCTTCCTTGATTGCCATGCAATTGCAACAGATGGCTGGGAAACTAGGGATTGTCCATCGGAAAGATTTAGCCCAGACAACAGCGATGCATTTGCCCAAGTGGCTCCGCTATATTCTCTGGTTAGTGATTGAATTAGCTTTGATGGCGACAGATTTAGCAGAAGTCATTGGTTCAGGGATTGCTCTTCATTTGCTGTTCGGATGGCCCTTGCTCTTTTCTATTTTGGTCACCATCCTGGATGTCTTCCTCCTCCTTGGACTCATGCACTTAGGTTTTCGTAAGATTGAGGCTATTGTCTCCACCTTGATTTTGACCATTCTGGGGATTTTTATCTATCTTGTGGTCCTATCAAAACCAGATATAGGTGGAATTTTTGCTGGCTTTATTCCCCAAAGGGAAATCGTAGGCATTGGTCTTTCCAAGGGATCACAAGCCTTGACGCTAGCTCTGGGGATTATTGGTGCAACCGTCATGCCTCATAATCTCTATTTACATTCTTCCATTTCACAAACACGAAAGGTCGATTATGAGGATCCTGCAGATATTCGTCGGGCTGTGCGCTTCATGACCTGGGACTCTAATATTGAATTGACCCTGGCTTTTGTTGTCAACTCTCTTTTGTTGATTCTCGGAGCGGCCCTCTTTTTTGGACACGCTGAAGAAATTGGAGCCTTCTCTAGTATGTATGATGCCTTGCAAAACAATGCCATTGCAGGAGCTATTGCGAGTCCTTTTCTGTCCACTCTCTTTGCCGTTGCTTTGCTAGCAAGTGGTCAGAATTCAACAATTACAGGCACTCTGACAGGACAAATTGTCATGGAAGGTTTTCTTAAATTCCGACTTCCTCAATGGCTTGTCCGCCTCTTTACTAGGATGTTAGCCCTCACTCCTGTCCTGATTGTCGCCTTTCTCTTTGGGGATCAGGAAAGTGTTCTAGATGATTTGTTGGTCTATTCTCAAGTCTTTTTGTCGCTGGCTCTACCATTTTCAATCTTCCCCTTGGTTTACTTTACCTCCAATAAAAAAATCATGGGAGAATTTGTCAATGCAAAATGGAACACCTACTTAGCTTATGGAGTAGCTACTCTTCTGACTCTTTTAAACGTCCAGCTCATTATCACAACGCTGTTTAAATAAAAAATCAGCTTTGTCGGATGGGGAAAACATGCTATAATAGAAGAAAACTGCTCATCTTACTAGAAAATGGGAAGAAATGGGCAGTAATCATTAAACAAGAGGGCCTAAACCCTTGATATGAAAGGAAACTAGAAAATCTTATGATGAATATGCAAAATATGATGAAGCAAGCACAAAAGCTTCAGAAACAAATGGAGCAAAGCCAGGCAGAATTGGCTGCTTCTCAATTTGTTGGCAAATCCGCTCAGGACCTGGTGGTTGCAACTCTTACAGGTGATAAGAAGGTGGTATCTATCGAATTTAACCCAGCAGTTGTGGATCCAGAAGATACAGAAACTCTTGCTGATATGACGGTTCAAGCTATCAATGCAGCCATCGAAGAGATTGATGCAGCAACCAAGAAAAAATTGGGAGCTTTTGCTGGTAAATTACCATTCTAAGCATACAGAGAAAGAGAGTGAGACAGAAATCGGTAATTCGTTA
>CABREZ010000133.1 GCA_902470035.1 uncultured Streptococcus sp.
ACAAAAACCTCTCTAGGTATGACCTAGAGAGGAAGTATTCTATCTTCGATTCTTGAATCTAGTTAGTCGCCTGGTAACGTTTGACCCCATCGAGATAGGTCGCAACCAGATCCAAATTTTGATCAAGCACGATGAAGTCCGCATCATACCCTTCTCGAATTTGACCACAAACATCATCAATATGGACTGATTTTGCCGGATTGAGGCTGGCCATCATCACTGCTTCGTGAGGGTTAGCAATCCCCCACTCTACAACATTTTTTAATCCATCTTTCAATTTCAAGATTGAGCCAGCTAGATTACCAGTTGATTTCAAGCGAGCAGTCCCTTCAGCAACCACGACTGGGAATTCCCCAAGCATGTAGTCCCCGTCTTCTAAGCCCCCAGCTGTCATACAGTCCGTAATCAAGGCAACATTTTCTTTCCCTTTTTGTTTCATCAGGATATCACAAGCTAGCGGATCAACGTGATGGCCATCACAGATCAACTCTGCTGTAGTATGAGGCAACTCATACATGGCACCAACCATACCGAGTTCACGGTGCGTCAAACCACGCATACCATTGTAGGCATGTACCCAGACACTCGCACCTGCATCAACCGCTTTTTTAGCTTCTTCAAAAGTAGCATTGGAGTGTCCCAGAGCGACAGTCACTCCTTCTCCTGTAATAGTCCGAACAAATTCTTCTACCCCTTCACGCTCGGGAGCAAGGGCAATCTTATTCAACAGACCATTGGCAGCTTTTTGCCAAGCCCGGAATTCCTCCATACTTGGATCCTTCATATAAGCTGGGTTTTGTGCTCCCTTGTATTTTTCTGTAAAATAAGGTCCTTCAAAATAAATCCCGCGAATCTTGGCTCCTGTTGCTTCTTTGTATCGTGCACCGATATTTTCAGTTACTGCCAAAAGTTGTTCGTAAGAGGAAGTCAAGGTCGTAGGCAAAAAGCTTGTGACCCCTGTACTCAAGAGACCTTCACTCATGGTATGGAGAGTGCCTTCGATATTGTTATCCATCACATCTACCCCACCAAATCCGTGAATATGGGTATCTACGAGGCCAGGCGCAATGCTGTAACCAGAATAATCCAGCACATCCGCACCTTCTGGTAAGCTTTCCACATGTTTTCCAAACTTGCCATCAACAAGCTCCAAATAGCCTCCGCGGCGAACCCCATGTGGGTAATAAAATTGATCTGCTTTAATATATGTAGACATAAAATCGTCCTTTCCATTGTAGGAACTGTGTTCCATTTATATTCATACATATTATAACGCTTTCACTTCTATTTGTAAATGGTCTAGACCTATTTTTGAATAGAATCCAACAAAAAACAGAGTAAGCTTCCTACTGACTCTGTTTAACGTTCATTAAATTTGCTCGATTTGTACTTTCTCAGCGAGATTCATGGCATGGTCTGCAACACGTGTATAGTGAGAAATGATATCAATAAAGTTCACTCCGGCTTGTGGCGTACATTCACCTTGGTTCAAACGACGAATATGGGTTTTCCGAAGTCTTTTCTCCAATTTTTCAATTGCCTCGTGACGTGCTACCAATTGGTTTGCAAGACTCACATCATTGTTCTCAACGGCTTTCAAAGCATCCTCTACAAATTGATGGGTTTGGTTGTAAATATCTTCCAATTCAGCCAAGGCCGCTTCTGAAAAGACCACTTTCTTACGAATTAAATAATCGGTCAGATTGATCAAGGCTTCCGCGTGATCTCCAATCCGCTCCAAATCCCGTGAGGAATCTAAGATATTGGTGAGAACTTCACTTTCTCTCGGACTCAAGTAGCGAGTCAAATCCTCATCAATGGTATTAATGGCTTCTTCTGTCTTATGTCCCTTTTCAGCTGTTTTTTCATTTTGATGAACAATATAATCATAAGAAAGATTAAAAGCTTTGTCTGCATATCCACCTAAATGAAGCAACTCTTTTTTCGCATTTCCAAGAGCAATCGAAGGCGCTTGAGTGATCAAGTTTTCATCCAAGTAGAGTGGCTCATATTTGACAACCTCATCCTCACCAGGAATCAGTTTGGTTACAAAGTATGCCAAAGCTCCAATGAATGGGAATTGAATGATAGTGTTGGTCACGTTGAAAGCTCCGTGAGAAAAAGCAATGGTCATTTCTGGTGACAAGTGCAAGAGCCCTTGGAAGTATTCAATCATGGCTGTAAAAGGTGTTAACAAGATCAAACAAAGGATTGTACCGATCAAGTTAAAGAGCACATGGGTTGCTGCAACACGCTTAGCAGAAACATTGGCCCCCATCGCTGCAATAATAACTGTCAAGGTTGTTCCGATGTTGTCCCCAAAAAGAATAGGTAAAGAACCGCGAAGATCTAGGAAACCACCTGAATACAAACCTTGTAGGATCCCAATGGTAGCTGACGAAGCTTGAATCAAAACGGTGATGATGGCTCCT
>CABREZ010000134.1 GCA_902470035.1 uncultured Streptococcus sp.
CGTTAGGTGAAATTATCCAGTGGATGATTTCAGCAATCCAGGAAGTTCCATGACTTAGTTTTGAACCTAAAGTTTCAAAACTCCCGAGTGCTAGAAACAATCGTGTTTCAAGCACTTTTCTCACGGCGGAAAGTTTCAGTAGATGATTGAATAATTCTAACGAATAAAATTTTTCTATATTTAACAGAATTTATTAGATTTAAGAAAGCCAAATATTATATTTGGCAAAAGAGTATGCATTTTAACAGATCGGATTCGTCCGATCTGTTTTCTTGTATGAGTGTGTTAGATACCTTAGAATAGTATCAGTTTTTCCTAGGATGCTGTAAGATTTTTGGGTTAGAGAAGGGTATAATAGAACTATCAAATCAAGTGAGGTAGAGAGATGTCCGATAGACTTCAATTTCCAGATGGTTTCCTTTGGGGTGGGGCGACGGCCGCCAACCAATGTGAAGGAGCTTATAATGAAGACGGCCGTGGCTTGGCCAATGTCGATGTGGTACCAATTGGGCCTGATCGTCACGCCATTATTACGGGGCAGAAAAAGATGTTCGACTTTAAAGAGGGCTATTTTTATCCGGCTAAGGATGGCATTGATATGTACCATCGCTACAAGGAAGACATTGCGCTCTTTGGGGAAATGGGCTTTAAAACTTATCGCTTGTCCATTGCCTGGTCTCGGATTTTCCCGAAAGGGGATGAATTGGAGCCAAACGAAGCGGGTCTACAGTTCTATGAAGACCTCTTTAAGGAATGTCACAAGTATGGCATTGAACCCTTGGTGACCATTACCCACTTTGACTGTCCCATGCATTTGATTACTGAGTATGGAGGTTGGCGCAGTCGCAAGATGTTGGAATGTTATGAACGTCTTTGCCGGACCCTCTTCACTCGCTACAAGGGCTTGGTCAAATACTGGCTGACCTTCAATGAAATCAATATGATCCTTCATGCGCCATTTATGGGAGCGGGTCTCTGCTTTGAAGAAGGGGAGAATGAGGAGCAGGTCAAATACCAGGCGGCTCACCATGAATTGGTCGCTTCAGCCATTGCTACCAAGCTAGCCCATGAGATTGATCCTAACAATAAGGTCGGCTGTATGCTGGCAGCAGGGCAAAACTATCCGCATACCTGTGCTCCACGAGATGTCTGGGCTGGTCTAGAAGAAGACCGCAAGAACTATTTCTTCATCGATGTGCAGGCGCGTGGGGAATACCCTAACTATGCCAAGAAAGAGTGGGAGCGTCAGGGAATCACGGTTGAGATGACGGAACAGGACCTTCAATTGTTGAAAGACCATACAGTGGACTTTATTTCCTTCTCCTACTATGCCAGTCGGGTCGCTTCAGGGGATCCAGCTGAAAGGGAGAAAACAGCGGGCAATATCTTTGCCTCTCTGAAGAACCCCTACCTAGAAAGCTCGGAATGGGGTTGGCAGATTGACCCTCTTGGTCTACGCATTACCCTCAATACCATCTGGGATCGTTATCAAAAGCCGATGTTTATCGTGGAAAATGGATTAGGGGCAGTTGATACACCAAATGAAGCAGGGGAGATTGAGGATGATTACCGGATTGACTACCTGGCTGCCCATGTCAAGGCCATGCGAGATGCTATTAACGAAGATGGTGTTGTCCTCTGGGGCTATACGACTTGGGGCTGTATTGACCTGGTCTCTGCCGGGACTGGAGAAATGAAGAAGCGCTACGGCTTTATCTATGTTGATCGGGACAATGAAGGAAAAGGAACTTTAGCCCGCTCACGTAAGAAATCCTTCTATTGGTACAAAGAAGTCATTGCGTCCAATGGAGCTTCTGTTGAATAAAAGTTTTCGGTCCTTGCTGGCCGACTCTCCCCTATAAACTAAAAAGCTTAGAATCCCAACCACAAGCTGGGGTCCTAAGCTTTTTGTATGTAGTTAAACCAAGTCATTATGGATTTACTGGTCGTAGTCTAAGACATTGTTCTCGATGACAAACTTAGATTCAGCGGAAATGTTGGCTTCTCCTAGTTGCAACTGCGAACTTCCGTCTGGCTTCATGATGTGCCACTGGCCGTCCTTGTGGGCAAAAATAGCCTGAAATGTGACGTTATCACTCTTGTCTCGAATGGGTAGAACAAATGCTTGATCTGTATTCTCTAAGAGAATCTCTTCTTTTTTTTCAAAGTTATAGATATAAAATTGTCCAGTTCTTTGTCCCAAACCATGAAGTTCGTCGACCTTTTGCCAATTTTCAAAATTTTTCTGAACTAGGGATTCATTAAAAACCTTGTTGAAGGTTTCGTTGCGTTTCTTCGTTTCTTCCTCGTCTAGTGTTTTCTGAAACTCTGCAACCTTTTTAGTCGTTTGGATGGTTTGTCTGTTTTGCTCCCGAATTTGCTGGCGGTGGATGACT
>CABREZ010000135.1 GCA_902470035.1 uncultured Streptococcus sp.
TGGGACGACGAAATCGAATTCTAACGAATTACCGATTTCTGTCCCACTCTCTTTTTATGTTTCATTCACTTTTACTTATGAGTTGGGTTAACCTTACTTCTTGGTCAAAGCCCAACTCTTCCCTACAAGCTCAAAGAGTAGATCGTCCTCTACTCGTCCATCCAAGGGGATGCTGATCCAGTATTTCTTGTTCATATGATAGGCTGGATAGAAAGGTAGCTCTTCTAAGAGTTGGCTGACATGGTCCAGTTTAAGATTTAGAACCTCAATCTTCCCTTTCTGTCTCGCATCTAGCTTGGACCAGTCTATCTTCATAAGAACGCCAAACCATTTGAGATCTTTTTGATGACGAAAGACACCCGAGTCTGGTGAGCGGTCCCAGAGGTATTCGATAGGACGGTCATATTGCTGGCTGATCCAATCCACCAAGCGCTTGGTCTGAGGATACAAAAAATCTTTGACAGCAAAACAGGAGCTTCTGATATCCTCTAAGGCCTGCTGGCAAGCTTCTCTGACTTGACCAACATATTGACCAACCATCTGGTCCATATGAAGTTGCACATAGTCGTCGCCTGTCTCCTGATCCACTAGCCAAAAATGCACTTGCTTACCTTGGACAGTCACATAAAGTTTGAAGTCTCCATCCAGGATCAGTTGATCATAGTGAAACTTCTCTCCCTGCTTTGAAAACCCATAAGCTAGGGCTTTTTCTTTGTCTATACTGTATTTCTCAAAATAATCTGGTAAAAACACGTACTACTCCTTTCCCTCCAGTATACCAAAAATCAAGAAAAAAGAGCTGAGATTTATTCCTCAACTCATATGTATTTAAAAGACAACACGAGTTCCATGGACCTGATCCACCCCTGGAACGTCAAGGAAAAGCTGTCGATTCTCCAAAGAGATACCACCACCTGCCAAGATTTCTAACTGGCCATCAGCTAACTGAGCATACTCTTTGTATCGCACTAAACGAAGTTTTAAGTCTGTTTCTGGGCTTCCAGCTCTCGTTAATAATCGCGTCACACCCACTTCCTTCATCCACTCGATACTCGTAGCTTGATCTTCTAAAGGAATCTGGTCAAATGCCATATGCATGGTCAATTCAAATCCTTGGCTAGCTTGGATGAAACGAAGCATGGCGTCTTTATCCAGCTGATTGTCAGCAGTCAAGACACCTACAGCCAAGCCATCGACACCCAGGTCACGAGCAACTTTCCAGTCTTCTAACATAATATCAAGCTCTTGCTCAGAGTATACAAAATCTCCTCCTCGTGGACGGATCATAACGATGACCTTGGCCTGATAATCTTTAGCAAGCTTCACAGATTCTTTGATCACAGCATAGCTTGGAGTCGTACCTCCAACCGCTAAGTTATCACATAATTCTATACGACGCGCTCCTGCTTGAAAAGCTTTTTCTAAAAGTGTTATGTTCTCTGCACAAAATTCATATAACGGCATCCTAAATCTCCCTTTGTTTGAAATCGTTTTCTTGTTCTACATTACTCTTTTTTCAATGCTTTGTCAATTAGAAAAACCATCGGCCTCATCAGAAACCAATGGTTGATGCTTAATAGGAAATTGGAACAATAATTTGTAATACCATGTTCCCTTTTTCGACCCTCGCAGAATGGATTTGGTAGCCACTTGTCGGCATGGTCAATTGGATTTGATTCCCTGTCATAGTAGCTCCTGTGCCCTCTTGGTTAACTTTTTCAGCAATCTTTGAAGCAACCAAGCTACGTGGAATCGGCAGATGTCCAAGACGGGCCCGTTCTAGGTTCAAGGTCAATTGTTGATCCGTCACACTTGCTGTATAGTCCATGCTCACCATGGTTTCTACCGGTCCCAGTTCAATTGGAACCTGAACATTGATGTAGTCTCCATTCATAGCAACTGCTGTATTGAGGAGAGTTTCATCTGTCATTTCCCCTGCCATGGATTTAATAACTTGGCGCAATTGAGGAGAATTCAGCTGAAGCTCCGTTTGGAGGCCAGAAGCAGTCACGTTTGCAGTAGAAAGACTTTCTTGGGCCAGATCTACCAGCGAAGTATTCACTGTTACATTTTTAAATTGCTCTTGAGTCGAAATTTTTGCCGGAATCAAGAAAACTGCTAAGACAATCACTAGGAGGAAGGTCAGTCCGATGAGTCGTTTGATCCATTTCCACATATGGTCACCTCTTTTCGTTTAGTTGGATAAAAGAGAATTCATCTCCATCACTATTGATCTATTCTTTTTCAAAATATGAATTCTATTCTACCCTAATTTTTCAAAAAAAGCGAACGAGAGGAATAAGTTGCACATAAGAAAAGAGGCTAGACAAGGTCCCAACCACTTGCT
>CABREZ010000136.1 GCA_902470035.1 uncultured Streptococcus sp.
GAGTTCCTATGGCAAGTCATTTTCGGACAGACCGAGTAGGGATGGAAATCAAGCGGGAAGTCAACGAAATTTTGCAAAAGAAAGTTCGTGACCCGCGTGTTCAAGGTGTGACTATTACGGATGTTCAAATGCTAGGTGATTTGTCGATGGCTAAGGTCTACTATTCAATTATGAGTGACCTGGCTTCAGATAATCAAAAGGCTCAGACAGGGCTGGAAAAAGCAACAGGAACCATCAAGCGTGAATTAGGTCGGAATTTAAAACTATATAAGATTCCCGATTTAACCTTTGTTAAAGATGAATCCATTGAATATGGAAACAAAATTGATCAAATGTTACGAGAGCTTGATAAAAAATAATGAACAAAACGATAGATTCTGTAGAGTCTATCGTTTTTTATGGTAAAATTCATAAGAAATTTCAAAAAAACCTTGTGCCGAAGGGGTGGATGTTTTAAAATAGAGTGAGTAAACTTTTATCGAATGATGATGGAGGAAAAGGAATGTCCATTGATTGGCAGAACATTTTATTTAACTTCTTAGGTGGTTTGGGACTGTTTTTATATAGTATTAAAACCATGGGTGATGGCTTGCAACAGGCCGCAGGGGATCGCCTTCGCTACTATATCGACAAGTATACCAGTAATCCATTTCTAGGGGTGCTTGTAGGGATTGTCGTAACTGCCCTTATCCAATCTAGTACAGGGGTAACTGTTATTACGGTTGGATTAGTAAGTGCTGGTCTCTTAACGCTTCACCAAGCAATTGGGATTATCATGGGGGCCAATATCGGGACGACGGTCACTTCCTTCATCATTGGTTTCAAGTTGGGAACTTATGCCTTACCGATTATGTTTGTCGGTACAGTCTGTCTCTTCTTTACCAAGAATCGGATGGCGAATAACATTGGTCGGATCTTATTTGGGGTTGGGGGAATCTTTTACGCCCTCAACCTCATCAGCGCTGGGATGAGTCCCTTGAAGGAGTTGCCAGAGTTTAGCCAATACATGGTGACTCTTGGAAAAAATCCAATCCTCGGCGTACTCGCAGGAGCGATCATTACTGTCTTAATCCAAGCTTCTTCCGCAACCATTGGGATTTTACAAGGTCTCTATTCAGGAGGATTTTTGGATCTGAAAGGAGCCCTTCCGGTGCTTTTTGGAGACAATATCGGAACGACCCTCACTGTTATTATCGCTGCTATGGGAGCTAATGTTTCAGCTAAGCGAGTTGCAGCGACCCACGTCTTATTTAATGTCATCGGGACTGTTCTTTGTATTATCCTGTTGGGACCATTTACAAGTATGGTTGAGTTCTTCCAAGCTCAGTTGCATCTCTCACCTGAGATGACGATTGCCTTTTCACACGGTGCTTTTAATGTGACCAACACCATCGTTCAATTCCCGTTCATCGGTGCTTTGGCTTACTTTGTGACCAAATTGATTCCTGGTGAAGATGAAGTGGTTAAATACGAGCCACTTTACTTGGATGAAAATCTGATTACCCAAGCTCCTTCGATTGCCTTGGGAAATGCTAAAAAAGAACTTTTGCATTTAGGAACTTATGCTGAAAAGAGTTTCGACTTGGCCTATCGCTACATTTTGAATCAAGAAGAAAAGCTAGCTGAAAAAGGCCATAAAACGGAAGAAGCGATTAATACCATCGATGATCAGTTGACCAAATACTTGATTCGCTTGTCCAGTGAAGCTTTGAGTCCAAAAGAAAGCGAATCCTTGACCAACATTTTGGATTCTTCTCGAGATTTGGAGCGGATTGGAGACCACGCAGAAGCCTTGATCAACTTGACGGACTACCTCATTCGGAAGAAAGTTGTCTTCTCTGACAATGCCTTGGCTGAATTAGAAGATATCTACCAACAAACTGCGACGTTTGTCAAAGATGCTCTTCGAAGTGTAGAAGAAGATAGTCAAGAGTTGGCTGCAGAGTTGGAACAGCGCCATCAGGAGATTGAAAAACTCGAAAAGAAATTGCGGAAGACCCATATTTCTCGTCTGAACAAGGGCGAGTGTACGCCTCAAGCGGGTGTTAACTTTATTGATATCATCTCTCACTATACACGTGTTGCAGACCATGCCATGAATTTAGCAGAGAAGGTACAATTGGAGCAAATCTAGACAAAGCAAAAATCCAGTTCTTTAGGACTGGATTTTAGAATGTAGACAAACTTTTTAAAAAAAAGCTAGATAAATTTTTCAAAAAAATAATATCAGCTAAGTAGATCTAAAACTTTCCGCTGTGAGAAAAGTGCCTGAAACAATTTTGTTACAGGCACTCGGAATT
>CABREZ010000137.1 GCA_902470035.1 uncultured Streptococcus sp.
TGCAGTGACAGATACACCATTTCCGACATGGCAGGTGATCAATTTCAACTCTTCCAATGGTTTCCCAAGAACTTTAGCCGCCTCACCAGCTACGTACTGATGGCTTGTTCCATGGGCACCGTATTTCCGAACCTTGTTTTCTGTGTAATATTTAGTTGGAAGAGGGTAACGATAAGCTTTTTCCGGCATGGTTGTATGGAAAGAAGTATCAAATACCACAACACTGGTAATATTTGGACAAATCTCTCTAAAGGCACGAATTCCAGCTGCATTTGCAGGATTATGAAGAGGTGCTAACAAAGACAATTCTTCTACTTTTCGAAGGACTTCGTCATCTACCAAGGCAGAATCCTTGAAGTATTCTCCACCAGCAACGACGCGGTGGCCCACACCTGTAATCTCATCGTAGGATTTGATAATATCAAAGCGAATCAAATCATCCAACAAAATTTTTACAGCTTGTGTATGGTCCTGGATATCTAATACTTGTTTTTCTGAACGTCCATCAAATTTAACAGTTGAAATAGAATCTTTCAAACCGATCCGTTCAATCAACCCTTTTGCAAGAACAGTTTCCTCTGGCATTTGGTACAATTGCCATTTCAAACTAGAGCTTCCTGCATTAATAGAAATTGTTTTCGACATATATTCACCTCATTAAGCGTTTTCACTTCCTCTATTATATCAGATCTTTGATCAAATTTCACTATCCTTTAACCAGTTTTGGAAACTTTCCATAAAGTGAACCACCTGGTCTTGATCCTGGAGATCGGTAAAAGGATAGACAAAGGGCTGAACAGACTCTTCTTCTTGTTTTCGTAGGACGAAAATCGTCTTAGCATAGGCTGGATTTGAAAAAAGAGATTCTGGCAAGGTCAGCATGGCAAGGAGTTGGGCCTTGTCTTTCAACCAAGCCTTTAAAAGATCACTCTGAGGGCTCGTCAAGAGGTTGTTGGGAGCTAAAAAGATGGCTACTCCTTGAGGTTTCAGGTATTTCAGCGCCTGTTCCATCATGAGGTGATGGGCATAGGTATGGCCTTCGGAGCTCGCTACCTGATAGCGCTGTGCAATCGCATCATCTGGATAATAACCAATTGGAAGGTCACTAACGATCAAGTCACTTTCTTTCAACACTTGCGGACGCACCGCGTCGCCTTGTGCAAAGACAACACTAGACTCCATTACGTCTGCGATACTAGCAGATAGGTCAATCAAGAGATCATCTACTTCCAATCCTAAGTAATCAATCGTGAGACGGCTATTGTTGACAATAGTCTCAGCGAGATTTCCGGTTCCACTTCCCACTTCTAAGACATCCAGTTGGTCGCTTTTAGCCAACTGATCGATCAAAAATGTAATGATAAAACCAATCGCATCTGGTGTGAACTGGTGATTCGCTTGTAAAGGTTCTGTCTGAGTAGCTTTCATAAAAAGGAATTGGTAGGCTCTGCGCCATTCTTCCTTACTTAAACCTAGTTCTTTTAATTTTTTGCTATTGTTTTTAACAATGTCTAGATCCGTCTTGCCATCCAAATACATGGCATTCTGTTCAATCAAGGCGTCATAAAAGTTGGTCGACAATTCATTTTGAATACTTTGAGTGTTTTCTAATAGATAGGTATAAGCTTGTTCAATTTTTTCGAAATTCATGATTTCCTCCGCACCCTATCATACCAAAAATTAGTCTTTTTCGCTATTTTCTGATGGCTCCTTCGTCTCTTTTGGCGTCTCTTCAGAAGGCTTTTCGCTCCCTATCTGCTCTTTATCTTTCTGTGTCTTCTTCTTTTCTTTTTTGCTCTTTCTACTATCTTTTTCTTCCCTTACAGGAAGGACAAACTCATAGCTTTCGCCATCCATCTCAGCTTGGGCATGAAGAAAACCAGTATCCTTCTTTAGCTGAACTGTTCCAGACTTTAAATGAATCTCTGATGTCTTCTCATCACTCTTTCTCTTTTCAAGAGCCAATTGTACCAAAGCATAGGCCCGAAGACGCTCTTGACTCGTCTTTAAGATTCGTCTTTCCGCAACCTGACGGTGCAGGTAAAACTGAAGCAAGAGACTAAAAATCGCTGCCATCAAGAGAGCGTAAAGCAAGACACCAGCCTTAACTTTTTTCATTTTGTATCGCTGGTACCACATGGTAGACATACTCCCTTTCTAGACCTTCTTCAAAATTCAACCGCAGATGAAGCAACTCTCCCTCCTGCCAAATTTGGCTAGAGCGAACACCTGAAATCATAGGCTGATAG
>CABREZ010000138.1 GCA_902470035.1 uncultured Streptococcus sp.
CATGGCCAAATGGGCCGGCTTCTTTTTATCTGAGCACACAACTGCCCTGCATACAAAAGAAATTGACCGCAGTCAGCTCACAATTCTTCCACTTGCTGAACAGATCCGGCTCCTGGAGCAGGCCTTTCAACAACAAACGACGATCTCGATCACGACTTTAGAGGGGAATCAATTTGCAACCTACACAGGTTTGATTCACACCTTATCTGCTTCTGAGCTTCTTCTCAAAAGCGATGGCCACTACCACCGTCTCCTCGTAGACTCTATCATTTTTATTGAATCTGAGGAAACAGCCTATGAAACCTATTCAGACTAAACACGAATTACAATTTGATTATTTTTCGGAGAATTACCACCAATTTGAGATGGACTTTTACAAGTGGGCCGCTACTTCTACGCCGCTCGTCTTTTTAGAAGACGATATTCTCCACTCTATGGCAGCAGGCCAGCGAAACTACTTTCGTCTTCACCACACCAAAAGTCGGGATCATCGAGACCATTATTTCTATTTTAAGGTTTCCACACTCTCCCAATCACCCCTGACCCGTATTTACGCTTATACAGGACATCACTTACAAAAGATAGTTCCTCATCAAACAGAGAAAAAGGATAGCTTGATCTAAGAAGCTATCCTTTTTCTTAATTTATGGGATTCACTACAGTTCTTATGAGTGATTAGAATCCATCTACGTTTGTGTAGATTTTTTGTACGTCCTCGTCATCTTCAAGAACGCTGTAAAGTTTTTCAAATGTTTCCAAATCTTCACCTGACAACTCAACTTCTGATTGAGGAATCATTTCCAATTCTGTTACTTGGAATTCTTCAACACCTGATTCACGCAAAGCAACGATTGCTTTGTGAAGATCAGTTGGAGCAGTGTAGACTGTGATCGTTCCTTCTTCTGCTTCGACATCATCTACATCCACATCTGCTTCAAGCAAAAGCTCAAAGATGGCATCGGCATCATCACCAGCAAAGACGATAACTCCCTTGTTGTCAAAGAGGTAAGATACAGAACCTGAAGCTCCCATGTTCCCACCGTTTTTACCAAAAGCAGCACGGACATTGGCAGCTGTACGGTTAACATTTGACGTCAAGGTATCAACGATCAACATCGAACCATTTGGTCCAAATCCTTCGTAACGTCCTTCTGTAAAGGTTTCGTCAGTGTTTCCTTTTGCCTTATCGATCGCTTTATCAATTACGTGTTTTGGCACTTGCGCTTGTTTCGCACGGTCAATAACGAATCTCAAAGCAGTATTTAGTTCTGGATCTGGTTCACCCTTTTTAGCAGCTACATAGATCTCCACACCAAATTTAGCATACACTTTTGAGTTGGCACCATCTTTGGCAGTTTTCTTGGCAACAATATTGGCCCATTTACGTCCCATGAGGATTCTCCTTAAATTTTTTCAAATTATTTTCAATCTTTAACATTATATCACAAATCATCGCAGTTAGACTAGATTTTTCTATTTTTAGAAAGGGGATTTTATAGGAATTTTCTTCGAGTTGGGAATTTTAAATAGCTATCCTAACTATCAAAAAGATCCTCTTTTAAAGACTTAATAATGATCTTTAAAAGAGAGGAAAGCGACACCTGACTCATCTAGCATATAAATCAGGCGATTCTCTGCATCAATCCGTCTTGACCATGCTCCTTGAAAGTCATATTTCAAGGGCTCAGGCTTACCAATCCCTGCAAATGGATCCCTTTGGATCTCTTTGATAAGGCTATTTATTCGCTTCAGTGTTTTTTTGTCCTGACTTTGCCAGTAACAATAATCCTTCCAGGCATCTTCTGTAAACTTGAGTAACATCCGTTACCCCTCAATCTCATGGAGTTGAACCTGGCCAGCTCGGACTTCTGCCATGCCCCGCAAGACCTTATCTGACAATTCCTTATTCTGAGCTAGTCTCAGGGTTTCTTGTAGGCTGTCCCACTCGCTCTTAGAGATGACCACAATATCTTCATCAGGATTCTTATTCACGACCGTCAAAGGCTCAAACTCATCATTCACCTTCTTCATATAATCCTTCAAATGATTGCGGAATGTTGAATAAACGACTGCTTCCATGACCATACCTCATTCTACCTCTTTTCTATTATTATACATGAAAAAGAAAAACTTGTCAGGAACTTGTACAAGTTTTTACTT
>CABREZ010000139.1 GCA_902470035.1 uncultured Streptococcus sp.
GGTTAGCAAGATCTGCATCACGGTTGTAAGCATCTGTGATCTTTTGCAAGAAACGTGAACGGATGATACATCCATCGCGCCAGATAGAGGCGATGTCTGCAAATGGCAAGTTCCAGTTGTTTTCTTTAGAAGCTACACGCAATTGTGCAAAACCTTGTGCATATGAGATGATTTTTGAGAAGTAAAGGGCTTGGCGGATCTTTTCGATCAACTCAGCCTTGTCTCCTTCAAATTTAAAAGTAGCTGGTTTTGGAAGCACCTTGCTAGCGTGTACACGTTCTTCTTTGTAAGTGGAGATGTAACGTGCAAATACTGACTCAGTGATGAGTGACAATGGCACACCAAGGTCAAGCGCTGATTGGCTAGTCCATTTACCAGTTCCCTTGTTTCCTGCAGCATCCAAGATGTAGTCTACGATTGGTCCATCTTGACCTTCATCGTCTTTGCGTCCAAGGATATCTGCAGTGATTTCGATCAAGTAGCTGTCCAATTCACCCTTGTTCCACTCAGTGAAGATTTCAGCCATGTCTTCTGCAGAAAGGCCAAGCAAGTGTTGCATCAAGTCATAGCTTTCTGCGATCAATTGCATATCGCCATACTCGATACCGTTGTGGACCATTTTCACGTAGTGACCTGCTCCATCAGGACCGATGTAAGTCACACATGGTTTTCCATCTTCTGGTGCTTTTGCAGAGATTTCTTCAAGAACATCAGCTACCAATTCATACGCTTCTTTTTGTCCACCAGGCATGATTGAAGGACCTTCAAGAGCACCCTTTTCACCACCAGAAACACCTGTACCGATAAAGTTGATACCAGAGTTCGCCAACTCTTCATTACGACGGATAGTATCTTTATAGAACGTGTTTCCTCCGTCAATCAAGATATCGCCTTTGTCCAAGTGTGGAAGAAGGGCTTGGATGGTCGCATCTGTACCAGGTCCTGCTTGAACCATGAGCATGATCCGACGTGGTTTTTCGATTGAGTTTACGAAACTCTCGATATCATAGCTTGGCACGAAGTTCTTTTCAGGATGGCAAGCAACAACATCTTCTGTTTTTTCTTTACTACGGTTATAGATAGCAACTGTGTATCCACGAGATTCAATATTAAGGGCAAGGTTACGACCCATTACGGCCATACCAACAACACCAAAGTTTGCTTTTGTCATGTGACACTCCTCTTTATAGTTTGCCTATATTCTACCATTTTTTGACATCAAATGAAAGTAGAAAATCATCTCCTGCCCCTTCATGTAGAAAGATAGCTCCTATCTACTTTGAAGCAAAAAACAAAAAGTGCCTGAGTTACAATCCTCAGACACTTTCCAATCGATTCTACTCATCTGCTTTAGAAGTTCATTCATTGGCTTCAAGAATTTTCACTACTTGTTGATCTGCATCATTTCTACCTTTGACTTACTGCCAGAAAAGGACATTCAATTTCTGTTCCAGAACCCTATCTTCACCTTCCTTCAGCGAGCCTCTTGTCAAAGATTACTTTTCTTCATCAAATAAACCTTGGAGACCAGCAAAGGGACTGTTTTCTTCTTTCTTGATCGCTTGAGCTTCTTGGTACTCTTCCTCTGTCATGATCTTCCAATCATTGCCTTCGATAAAGCCTTTACCAGCCTCTTCTTCTGGAGTGAGAACCTTGAGAGGAATATTGAGCAGGATATTGTCTGCCACACTCTCACTTAGGTCAATCTTGCCCCCTTCAATGGGAAGAATCAGATCTTCCTCAAGAGCTTCGATATCTGCATCAGACTGTACATCCTCAGCGAACACCTCTGTCACAGGGTAGCTTTCTTGGAGTTCAACAGGTTCCATGCTTCGACTAGATGCCAAAACGATGGTGTAGTTCAACTGGTAATCCAAGACATAAAGACCTGTATCATGAGCTACTCGACCTGTCGCTGTCACATGTTTCAAATCAAGAATTTCTGGATTACGCTTTTGCAATTCTTTTAACAAATCCAACTCTTGATCAAATGCAAGTCCTTCAGGATTTTTACGGATTTCTTGTGTAAATAAGTTCATTCTGTTGTCCTCAAATCTTCTAGATATTACTAGTATATCATG
>CABREZ010000140.1 GCA_902470035.1 uncultured Streptococcus sp.
GGTGTCTTGACTGGTAAACCTCTTGGTTTCGGTGGTAGCTTGATCCGTCCAGAAGCAACTGGTTACGGTTTGGTATACTACACTGAAGAAATGCTCAAAGCCAACGGCGACAGCTTTGCTGGTAAGAAAGTCGTGATCTCAGGTTCTGGTAACGTTGCTCAATACGCTCTTCAAAAAGCAACTGAACTTGGTGCAACTGTTATCTCTGTATCTGACTCAAACGGTTACGTGATCGACGAAAACGGTATTGACTTCGACCTTCTTACAGACGTCAAAGAAAAACGTCGTGCTCGTTTGACTGAGTATGCTGCTGAAAAACCAACTGCTACTTACTACGAAGGATCTGTATGGACTTACGCTGGCAACTATGATATCGCTCTTCCATGTGCAACTCAAAACGAGATCAACGGTGAAGCAGCGAAACGCTTGGTTGCTCAAGGGGTAAAAGTAGTTTCTGAAGGAGCTAACATGCCTAGCGACCTTGATGCGATCAAAGTCTACAAAGAAAACGGCATCCTTTATGGACCTGCTAAAGCTGCCAATGCAGGCGGGGTTGCTGTATCTGCTCTTGAAATGAGCCAAAACAGCCTCCGTCTTTCATGGACACGCGAAGAAGTGGATGGACGCTTGAAAGACATCATGACCAATATCTTTAACACTGCTAAAACAACTGCAGAAACCTACGGTCTTGGTAAAGATTACCTTGCGGGTGCTAATATCGCAGCCTTTGAAAATGTCGCAAATGCGATGATTGCCCAAGGTCTTGTTTAATTTGATTCTTTTGCCACACCTCTGAAGCCTTTGGTTTCGGAGGTGTTTCTCTTGATAAAAAAAGAAGATTGGAAAAACCAAATCTTCTTTTATTTTATAAATCATCCAAGGCATCTTTAACCTTATCAAAGAAGCCTTTTTTCTTTGGGTTGACCTTCAAATCACTTGCTTCCGCAAATGCACGAAGGGCTTCTTTTTGCTTGTCATTTAGACCTGTTGGTGTCACCACATTAACAGATACATATTGATCTCCTACAGAGCCTCCACGCAAGCTTGGTGCTCCTTTACCGCGGAGGCGGAATTTCTTACCTGTCTGGGTTCCTTCAGGGATGACCAAGTCAACATCGCCGTGAACCGTTGGAACATGGACCGTATCCCCAAGAGCAGCCTGAACAACGTTCAAGTTCAATTTATAGTAGATGGTTGATCCATCACGCTCAAATTTGTCGCTCGGCTCAACGTTGACCACCACATAGAGATCTCCGTATGGCCCTCCATTAAATCCAGCTTCTCCTTGACCAGAGAGGCGGATTTGTTGACCTGTTTCAACCCCAGCAGGGATTTTCACATTGACACTGTGGGCTTGCTTCTCGTGACCAGTCCCATGACAGGTTGTACAAGGATCTTTAATTTCTTTACCGCGTCCATGACAGACATCACAGGTGATTTGACGGCGCATCATCCCAAGTGGGGTTTGCGTATCCACATTGATAACCCCAGAACCATGACAGCGTCCACAAGTTACTGGACTTGTTCCTGGCTTAGCACCAGTTCCATCACATGTCCGACAGCTGGCTTCCCGATGGTACTTGACTTCCTTCTCAGTTCCAAAGATGGCTTCTTCAAACTTGAGGTTTACGCGGTACTGAAGATCATCTCCCTGACGTGGAGCATTAGGATTGCGGCTTGCACCGCCACCAAAGAAGCTAGAGAAGATATCTTCAAAGCCACCAAAGCCACTGCCATCAAAACCACCGAAGCCACCAGCTCCGCCACCGAAGCCGCCAAAACCACCATTGGCCCCTGCAGCACCGTATTGGTCATAAGCTGCCCGTTTTTGTTCGTCGCTCAAAGTCTCATAAGCTTCTTGAACTTCCTTGTACTTTTCCTCAGCACCAGGCTCCTTGTTGATATCTGGGTGATATTTTTTAGATAATTTCCGATAGGCTTTCTTAATCTCATCCTGAGACGCATTCTTTGAAACGCCCAAACGGTCATAAAATTCAGTATTGTTCATACAAGATACTAAGAGCGAACAGAAAGCGACTGAAATTTA
>CABREZ010000141.1 GCA_902470035.1 uncultured Streptococcus sp.
CGTTAGGTGAAATTATCCAGTGGATGATTTCAGCAATCCAGGAAGTTCCATGACTAATTAAGATACAAAGGGCGTCTGCGGATAAAGTCAAAATAGGAAGTTTGACGCAGAATCTTTTGATTCTAGAAAAACTTATCTTTTTGACACAATCCGCAGCCCGTGTTCAATTTTTATTGAGCCCTTCGCTCTTTAATTTCTGGGCTCAGGCTAAAACAGTTTCCCAAACTGTTTTACTCTCAATTATTCCGAGTGCTTGAAACTAAATTGTTTCAGGCACTTTTCTCACAGCGGAAATCTCTGAAAATGATTTAAAAAACTCAAAACAACTTGTTTTTTTCAAAACTTTTTTATTAGTTCATATGAAAAAATAAGTTGCTTATTTTTTTCGATGATAATTCTTTAAATATATGATTGTTTAAACCAATTCGTCGATTGGAGTGAAGTCGCGTTCTAGACCTTCTGCAACTGGTTGGCTTGTGATATGGCCTTGGTAAGTAGTGACCCCTTGGCGCAAGCCTTCATCAAGTGCGATGGCCTTATGGAAGCCTTTGTCAGCCAAAGCTTCTACATAAGGAAGGGTTACATTGGTAAGGGCGATAGTAGAAGTGCGAGCGACAGCCCCTGGGATATTAGCAACGGCATAGTGGAGCACACCATGTTTTTCGTAAACAGGCTCCGTATGCGTTGTCACACGATCTGCTGTTTCGATAACACCACCTTGGTCAACTGCAACGTCGACGATGACGGAACCTGGACGCATTTGTTTGACCATATCGTCTGTTACTAATTTAGGAGCTTTAGCCCCAGGAATCAAGACAGCCCCGATGACAACATCGGCATCACGGACGCTAGCTTCAATATTAAAGGGGTTGGACATGAGGGTTTGGATTTGATGACCGAAGACATCTTCTAGGACAGACAAGCGTTTGGCGCTGATATCCAAGATGGTGACTTGGGCACCGAGTCCAAGAGCGATACGAGCAGCATGGGTTCCAACGACCCCGCCTCCGATGATAGTGACTTTTCCTTTTGGAACACCAGGCACACCACCTAGGAGGACGCCTGAACCTCCTTCTTGTTTGGTCAAGAAGTGAGCCCCGATTTGCACGGCCATCCGTCCAGCGACCTCACTCATTGGGACCAAGAGTGGTAGTTGTCCTTCAAGGTCTCGCACTGTTTCGTAAGCTACACCAGTTGTCTTAGCAGCGACCATGGCATCTGCTAATTCAGGAGCAGCAGCCATGTGCAAATAGGTGAAGAGCAAGAGGTCTTCACGAAGGAAGCCATACTCTTCAGCGAGGGGTTCTTTTACTTTAACTACCAATTCAGCGGCCCAAGCCTCTGCAGCAGTTGCGACAATGGTCGCTCCTTGTTTGCTGTAATCTTCATCCGCAAAGCCAGAACCAAGTCCAGCATTTGTTTCCACCAAAACTTGGTGTCCTTTCTTCACCAAGCTTTGTACGCCTGCAGGTGTCAAACCGACACGATTTTCATTGTTTTTAATTTCTTTTGGAATACCGATTAACATGTTTATTTCTCCTTACTTAGATATAGGTGTAAAAAGGTCATTGGTGTGAGATTGCTCTCCTAACTCAATGACCTTTTCACTCCTCATCCCAATTTTTTAACCGAATGATTTTATTTTATATAAAAGCTAATCAAAAATCAAGAAAAAATTTTAGATTGTCTTCCTTTATGTTTTCTGCTAAACTAATCCCTAAAGAAGGAGTGTCAAATGGAAAATTTATATGTGAAGTTAGCGGCTTATCGTGAAATGGAGACAGAGCGTTTACGGTTGCGTCCGGTCACTCTTGAAGATGCACCGGCTATGTTTCAGTATGCTTCTGATGAAGCTGTTACGCGCTATACTTTTACAACCAATCAAAGTCTTGAAGAGACGCGTAATAACATTGCCCTCTTTTATCTAGCTAGCCCACTTGGAAAATGGGGGATCGAGCTCAAAGAAAATGGAAAATTTATTGGGACGATTGATTTACTG
>CABREZ010000142.1 GCA_902470035.1 uncultured Streptococcus sp.
ACTGCGTCTTGCTCGACAATCCAAAGATAATTGAGAGGCTAGGACTTTTGTCCCAGCCTCTTTTTAATTTTCCATAAATTGATGCAAGCGGCGAACAGCTTCCTTCAGGGTTTCCAAGTCAGTCGCATAGCTAAGACGGACATTCTCTGGAGCTCCAAATCCAGCACCTGTGATGAGGGCAACTCCCACTTCTTCCAAGATGGCAGTTGCAAACTCTGTCACATCCGTATAACCTTTCATCTCCATGGCTTCTTTGACATTTGGGAAGAGATAGAAAGCTCCCTGCGGCTTGATGACATCAAAACCTGGAACTTCGCACAAAAGAGGATAAATGGTGTTCAAACGCTCCTCAAAGGCTTGACGCATCACCTCTACCGAGTCTTGTGGACCTGTCAAGGCTTCAATCGTAGCATACTGCGATACGGCCGTCAGGTTGGAAGTTGTCTGACCGGTTAGTTTACTCATGGCTGCAATGATTTCTGGGTCACCAACAGCATAACCAACCCGCCAACCAGTCATGGCATAGGCTTTTGATACCCCGTTAATGACAACGGTTTGTTTGCGGATGGCTTCGGATAAGCTAGAGATTGGAACGAACTCATTCCCGTTATAGACCAGACGACCATAGATATCATCCGCTAGGATAATAATGTCATGTTCGACAGCCCAATTTCCAATGGCTAGGAGTTCGTCCTTGCTATAAATCATCCCCGTCGGATTAGAGGGAGAGTTTAAGACCAAGACCTTGGTCTTTTCTGTACGAGCTTCTTCCAATTGCTCAACGGAAACTTTAAAATCATTGGCTTGGTGCCCTTTGACATAGACAGGAACCCCTTCCGCCATTAGGACCTGGTCCCCATAGCTGACCCAGTATGGTGTTGGGATAATGACCTCATCACCTGGATTGAGCACAGCCATAAAGAAGGTATAGAGCGAAAACTTCGCTCCAGTTGCAAAGGTAATTTGGTTTGGTGAAACGGAATATCCATAGTAGCGTTCAAAATAAGTATTGACGGCAGCCTTTAATGCAGGTAAACCAGAGGCAACCGTATAAAAGGAAGCCCGCCCATCCCGAATAGCTTGAACTGCTGCATCTTGAATATTCTCAGGAGTGTGAAAATCAGGCTGGCCCAAGGTTAGAAAGAGGATATCTTTTCCTTCTGCCTTTAGTTTTTTTGCCTTGGCGTCACTTGCTAGGGTGACACTTTCTTCCATATTTAATACACGATCAGAAATTTTCATACCTTACCTACTTTCTATCTGGGACCAACTACAGATGAACCAATTTAAACAAAAATTCTACCAGAAGCTGGCTACAATACCTATATTATACACCATCTATCTGACTTGGAGCAAGATTTTACTAAGATTCTACAGAAACTTTACTCCTTCTTATTATTCGAATTGTAAATAATTTGAAAGTGAAGTTAACAGACCTATTTCTTGTGTTGATAATTCCATTATCTTGTCACCCACCTGTAATGTATTTGATATTAAGGCTTAATAGCGTCTAATACTATTTATTGATAAAATAATAGTATGAAGAATTTAGAAAAACTATTTGAAGAAGCCCAAACAGAATTAAAAACTATGATTGTCTTTCACAAGGCGGAACGGACTTTTCGTGCAGCAGAGTCTCATGTATTTAAGGAACATCAGTTGACTCCTACTCAGTTTTCCGTTTTAGAAACCTTGTACAGTAAGGGGGATCTCCGTATCCAGAACCTGATTGACAGCATTTTAGCGACCTCTGGAAATATGACTGTCGTGATTCGAAATATGGTGCGTGATGGATGGATCAAGCGTGAAACGGATCCAGATGACCGTCGTGCCTGCATTGTTTCTTTGACAGAAAAGGGACGTAAAAAAATTATCGAAGTTCTTCCCGATCATATACAAAATGTTCAAAAAGTCATGAGTGTCTTTAGCGAAGAAGAGCAAAAACAACTGCAAACCCTTCTGAAAAAATTAAAGGGCT
>CABREZ010000143.1 GCA_902470035.1 uncultured Streptococcus sp.
TAAAGTTAGCAAAGAAGGTATCCACTGGGTTTTCCCCATTTTCTGGCTGCATGAAATTGTAGTTATATTCTCCCAGCGCATTCTCATGGTAACGGCCATATTCATAGGTCATAGCATCATACCAGGAATACTTAATCGGATAGTTCAGACTTTTCGCATATTCCTTGGTATAAAGAAGGAAATCTCTCAATTTTGGACCTAATGGTTCTACAAGATTTCCAGTCGTTTCTTGGTTGATAAAGTAACCATCAAAGCCATAGTACTTAGCAAGTTCGACTAATTTACGAGCGATCGGGAAAGTTTTAGAGCCTTCACTATCTTCTTTCAAGGTTTCTGCAAAATGTTCTTGATCCTTGATGCTGCTAGACCAGTTATAAAAGATTGTTCCATAAATAGGAACACCATTTCGGTGGGCAGCATCGATCACATCTGCTGATGGAACCAGCCCTTCCCAAAAGACCATAGAATCCAAATATTGCCAGTAATCAAAAGCATAGGCCTTAAACTCTTCCCCGCCGACAGACGCATGATCCTTGGCTTTGGAGTTCATGTTTGACAGCGCTTGGATCTTCGCTTCAGGGTTGGCTTGTTCATTAATTTGTTTTCCTTGGAAACGACTCGCAAGTGGGACGCTTGCTCTGTTCATATCGTCATCCACTCGTTTTCCTGGTTCCCACTTCAAGAGATCGTCCCAGGTATCGAACTTAACTTCTTTGGGTCTTAATTGTTTTTCTTCATTGGTTGGTAAATCAGCCACTTTTTCAGCAGTAGCTTTCGGTTTTTCAGTCTCTGAAACAGCTGGATGATCTGTAGTTGTCGAGCTAGCTTCTGTACTTGTAGGGCTAGCCTCTGGAGTGACCGCTTCTGTGGCCGGTTTTGCAGGATCAGCTGTAGGAAGTGCCGCATCTGCAGTATAGACGCCAGCTTCTCTCACTAGATGATTGACCTCTTCAGTCGCTACTGAAGAGGTTTCCAAGGGTTGTTCACTAGTAGAAACCGTCTCATCTGCAGAGACAGCGCCTGTTCCTAAAAATGCTAACCCAATCAATGCGGAGCAAACTCCCACACTGAATTTTCGTATACTAAATCGTTCTTTCTTTTCAAATAGATGACCTTTCATCTTGACCTCCTTGTATGTTTTTTCTATTTCTTGAGCGATTTCCATTGGCTCCTTTCTATACGACCTGTAATCGCTTTCATTTCGTTGTACTAGAAATCTCCAATCAAGAATAGGATACCTTAATCTATTTAGCACTGTCAATCTATTTTGGCAATTCCTATAATATGATGAGAAAGCCCTAAAAAAAGTACAAAAAAAGAGGAGGTTTCCCTCCTCTCATCATACGCATGAATTATTTAGCAATTTTTGCGAAGTATTCAAGAGTACGAACAAGTTGTGCAGTGTAAGACATTTCGTTGTCATACCATGAAACAACTTTAACCAATTGTTTACCGTCAACGTCAAGAACTTTAGTTTGAGTTGCGTCAAACAATGATCCGTAAGACATACCTACAACGTCTGAAGAAACGATTGGATCTTCAGTGTAACCGTATGATTCGTTAGCTACTGCTTTCATAGCTGCATTTACTTCATCAACAGTAACGTTCTTTTCAAGAACAACTACCAATTCAGTAACTGATCCAGTTGGAGTAGGAACGCGTTGTGCAGCTCCGTCCAATTTACCGTTCAATTCAGGGATAACCAAACCGATTGCTTTAGCAGCACCAGTTGAGTTAGGAACGATGTTAGCAGCACCAGCGCGTGCACGACGAAGGTCACCTTTACGGTGTGGACCGTCAAGGATCATTTGGTCACCAGTGTAAGCGTGGATAGTAGTCATCAATCCTTCAACAACACCGAAGTTATCTTGAAGAGCTTTAGCCATTGGAGCCAAGCAGTTTGTAG
>CABREZ010000144.1 GCA_902470035.1 uncultured Streptococcus sp.
CAGCTTTTTTATTTTTGAGTATATAAAAAAAAGAGCCTTTCGGCTCTTTTCTATATCATTATTTTGCTAAAGCTCCCATTGGATCCCACGGTGCTAGGACAATTGGTTCTGCTTCATAGGCTGCTAATTCGTCTGCTGTTAGGAATTCTTTACGAACCACGATTTGATAGGTATATTCATCCATCCAAGCATCAGAAGCCACAAAGTAACCATCTGTACCGACCTTGTCTCCCCATGAATTTTCAACCTTCCATTTACGAGGCTGACCTGCTTCGTCTAAATCAACCCCTGTCAAGACCATAGCGTGTGTCATGAGACTTTCTGCATAGTCCAAGCGACCCGCCTTGTCTTGTGTCAAATGAATGTCCATGCCTGCTTCAAAATCGTAGACATCTGTTGCCAGGATTCCGGCTTTACGGTTGCTGACTTGGCCTACATCTGAACCAAACCAGACAGTTTCTCCTGCTTTCATTTGAGCAATAGCTAATTCTTTCAATCGATCCATTGGAACATTTAGGTAGCGGACTGGACGGCTACCAACCACATTGCCCAGCATATCTACGGTGTAAGATTTTCCATATGGCTTATCTGTAGTTGGGGCATTGATAATAGAGACGTAATCGTCTAATTGAAGGTCTACATATTTTTTGTAGAAGCTTTGTGGAGTTAAGCCACTTTCGCTATGGAATTGGTTGTCCTTATCACGGTATGAAAAGTCAAATTCACGCGGAGGCAATCCTAAAGACATAGCCAAGAAGTTAAAGATTTCTTGCAACAACGCTTGTTTCTTGCTCGCAACTGCCTCACTATCTGCGCCTGAGTGAATCAAATCACGCAAGATTTGCGCATCTTGACGCAAGAGTTTATTGAGGTAGGTGTTCAATTCCCGGCTATTGCTTGAAGAAATCGATTCTGGATAAACTGATTTTGGAACCACTCCGTATTTCTCAAAGAGGGATACCACCATATCCCATTGACCACCATCTTGTTGTGGGGTTTGTAGGAGAAAAGCCACCTTACGGCTGGTCAATTCTTGATCTGCTGTAGCAATCACTTGCTCCAAAAACCAGTTTGATTTTTCATACTTATCCCAAAAGAAAGTATGTGCTTGAGACAATTCAAAATCCTCCAATTGGAAGCTTGAAATCATCTTGTGACGGAAGGTATTTAAAGCCGCAAACATCCAACAACGTCCAGATGCTTTTTGGTTTGTCACCTTATCCTTGGTCAAATCAAGTGAAAAAACTGGTGTATTTTCTACTGCACTCTTGCGCGTTTCAAGCGATGCATGGATCCCATTGTGGGTAACAGCATTTTCAAGAGCCGCATATTTCACATTTGCTTCATAATTAGCATAGAGCTGGTCTGTAAATTCTTTCGTTAATTCTGACATAGCAATCTCCTTTTTTCATTATTTACTATTATAATCCTTTGAGCAGAATCTTCAAGTAAAAATCACCCTATAGAGAGGGATTCTGTTTAGAATAGATGATTTTATCCCCGCAATATCCTTTGCGTTGAATGGCATGAGGGATGGTTTCTACATACTGCATTCCTGCCTTTTCCATGACTTTCCCTGAAGCAGGATTTAAACTGACATAAGTGGCTTTGATTTCTTTAAATCCGACTTTGTTCAATAAGAAATCCAAAACAGCTATGACGGCTTCTGTCATGAATCCCCGCCCCCAGAATTTCTTGCCAAGGATATAACCTAGCTCGCATGATTGACTTTCCTGGTCTTGAGAAACCACACTAATATCTCCAATTACCTGATCCAGTGATGTTTTCAAACAAAGCGCCCATTTATAAGTATCTGGTTTACGATACTGTTCGATCCATCTTTTGATCGA
>CABREZ010000145.1 GCA_902470035.1 uncultured Streptococcus sp.
GTTTCTTTGTTTTCAAATGATACAGACATTCTGTCTCTCCTTAAAATAATATAGTCATTCCTAATAATTTTACCATAAAACTTCGAAAATGCAAGTTTTTGGGCATCTTGGTTTTGTGGAAACCGCTTCTTTTTAGAAGAATTTTATAGTGGTTTCTGGAGACCCAAAGATTAAAAATCTCTTTCCTATCTCAAAATTTGTCCCGGAACAAAAAAACTAGTCCATGCCTTGAACTAGTTTCCTTCCTATTAGGATTTTCGAAGCGGATCTTCTTGGTAAGAAGCACGCGCCCCACCGATTAACTTTGGACGACTCGCTAGAGCCGTTACATGAGCACCACCCAATTCTTTCAAGACTGGACGAACGGGTACTTGCACATGCTTGACATGCATGCCGATAGAGGTATCTCCAATATCCAAACCAGCCTGGGCTGTGATGTATTCCACTTCGACAGGGTCTTTCATATAACCGAAGGCAGCCAACTGACCGGCACCCCCCGCATGGAGGCTCGGTAGTACATTGACGATTTCTAAGTCTTTCTTTTCTGCTAGTTCACGTTCGACCACCAGAGCGCGGTTAAGATGCTCACATCCTTGGACAGCTAAGTAAATTCCTTTGGGAGTTAGGGTATCCAGGATGGTTTTCACAATGGCTTGCCCAATCTCCAGGCTTGAGTTCTTCCCGATACTTGCGCCAGCGACTTCACTGGTGGACAGGCCTAATACGAGGATTTGTCCCTGATGCAGATTGGCCTTGGATAATAGATCCAGCAAGATTTCCTGGGTTTCTCTTTTTAATTGCTCTAACTCCATCTTCTAATTTCCCTTCTTTGGTAAGAAATGATACAGAGCATATCCCAGAGCCATCCCAACGAAGTTTTGAACCAGATTATGAGGAACCTCTTCAATGGCCGCTACCCAGGTATTTCCTAAAAAGAGTGCTGAAGCTAGGGCATAACCACCTACCATGATAACCGTTCCTAGAAACAGACCGATGTAACGGGCTTTTCCTTTAAAGCCAGCAAAGTAGCCTTGAGCTCCGTGGAACAAGAGACTAAAGAACATCCATTGAGGATAGCCAGAGAGGAGGTCTAAGAGAAAGGCACCAAGACCACCGACCACTGCTCCTTCTTTGCGCCCCAAATAAAAGGCGGTAAAGTAGACGCCTAGATCCAGCAAGGTCACCATCCCGGTAGGAGTTGGCAACTTGGTATAATAGCCTAGTACAACTGTCAAGGCGGTTAAAATGGCTAAATGCGCGATTACTTGGGTCCGTTTATTGGTCATATTGAACTACTCCATATTGATCTGATTTTTGAATGGCTTGGTAGACAAAGTCTTTAGAGGCTTTGACAGCTTCTAAGGTTGCCTTCCCTTGGACTAACTGGCTTGCTATGCTAGAGGCAAAGGTACAACCAGCTCCTGTATTATTCTTTTCTAAAACATCTTCTTCGAAGACCGTAAAGTCTTGGCCGTCATAAAAGACATCGATGGCTTTTTCCTTGTTAAGGCGGTTGCCCCCTTTGACCACGACAGTCGCTGCTCCCAATTCATGGAGCTTGCGCGCCGCCTCCTTCATATCGTCGAGCGATTGAATCTTGCTTTGAGTCAAGATCTCAGCTTCTGGTAAGTTTGGCGTGATGATGGTCACATAAGGGAAGAACTTGATCAATTCGTCTCGAAGGGCTGACACTTCCACGTCATGAGTTTCCTTGCAGACCAAAACAGGGTCTAGTACCACAGGAATCTCCGCATGGGCTTTGACATAGTCCAAGGCTAAGTCTGCCACTTGGACATTTGGCAAGAGGCCGAGTTTAATAGCAGAAAAAGGAACATCCTTGAGAGAGT
>CABREZ010000146.1 GCA_902470035.1 uncultured Streptococcus sp.
GCCCATAATGGAGATAGCTTGAAAAAACTGCTCTCAGTTGTCGAAACCCATCAAACCGGAACCATTTCGCTGGTCCTTGGATCAACTGGGAATAAAGGAGAGAGCCGCCGCAAGGACTTTGGCTTGCTCTTAGAAGACCATCCTGAAATTCAAGTCTTCCTCACAGCGGATGACCCCAACTATGAAGATCCTTTGGCTATCGCTGAAGAGATTAGCAGTTTCATCACGCGACCTGTAGAAAAAATCGCAGATCGCGAGCAAGCCATTCAACGGGCTATGGCAACGACCAGCAAGCCTGAAGATGCTGTTATTATCGCTGGAAAAGGAGCTGACTGCTACCAAATCGTCAACGGCGTAAAAGAAGAATATCCAGGTGACGCCGCCATCGCTGAACGTTACTTATAATCAAACAATAGAAAGGCTAGGAAATTTTCCTAGCCTTTATTTTTTTATAAAAATAAATCTTTCTTTATCAAATTCAACAGCTAACTCATACTTTCCATCTTCATTTTGAATGATGTAGCCCAATAAAACTAAACTATCGACAAAGATGTCTCTGCGCTTTTGCTGGACTTCTTCTTTCTTTAGGAACTTGAGCAAAAAGCTAGTCATATACTTGAGAGCATACTCGGGATTGACATCTCCCAAGATGGCATAGAGCTTCTCTTGCTCCTCTGTCAATGAATATTGCTGAGCCACCTTGTAGAAGTAATTGGAAAGAGTCTGTGCATTTCGCTCGAAGTCAGTCTCCTCTACGAGAATCGCTGCATTAGTCGTGTTGCGGAGTTCCGTTTGGAAAACTCTGTTTTTTAGTTCCTGATAAAATTCACTATCCTCTCGGACAAAGACTTCTTGATCCAAATCAACAAGATCAGCTGACTCCAAGAAAGGCAGGTTGAGGGTGTAGCGTTTATTTTCTCGAAGAATCAAGCCCGCTTTGATATACTCCTCCATCAGTTTATCCACTGGTTGATCTGGAAATTGGGCCTTGATTTGCCGCAAAATCACATCATCCTGCTGATCCAAATAGTTGATCAAGTCCTTGAAAAATGGCTGACGTGTCAAACGTGTGGGGTTAATGATTGTAATCATCCAAATACCTTTCTTTAAACTGTAGAGGGGGTGATTGGGCTAATTGACTCGGGTTGGTCCCGGGCTGATCTAGAGGAACGGCTAGGCCGAGTTCTCTGTAGTAGGCTTTCCAAAAGGAACTAATTTCTTCTTCTCCCTCTCCAAACTTCATGGGAATGGTCTCAAAAATAGGAAGAATTTCTGCTACAAACTGGGAACAATAGAAACCATCTCCATCTGGATAAAAGGACGCATTGTAAGGAGAACCTAAAAGACTCTCTGCTCGCTTTTTGACCTCTGTACAATCAATCTGCTCATAGTGATAAAGGTCATAGAATTTCCCAGCTTCAAAGAAGTCCTCAGGATCCTGGGCAAGGACGCCACCTTCCACCGTAGCATGATAGACCTGTCCGTCCAAAAAGATAGCCACGTGACTGTAGTTACCTGTAGAAGCCTGGATAGCCTGCCCCATTTCTGTATCTTCTCTCACAAAAATAAAATCGCCATTTTCTAACATCTTTCTCTCCTAGAAAAAAAGGAGTCGAAACTCCTTTTTAACAATGGGCTTCCCCATCTATCATTATGCATTAAAGCTTTCAGTCAATTGTGGTACCACTTGTTTCTTACGTGAAACAGCACCTGGAAGGAAAGCGTGGTTGTTTTCAAGTTTGAAGTTGAAAGCTGCTTCTACCTTGTCCATATTAGCACCAAG
>CABREZ010000147.1 GCA_902470035.1 uncultured Streptococcus sp.
AAGTGTTGCACAAGCAGTTCGAGAGATTGGATTGGTGGAAATCAGAGAGCAAGTGGTTCTTGGGATCACACTTTCTTATTCCCAATACCAAGAGTTTGCTAATTTCTTAAAAGACAATCAATTGGCGGAACAAGATCCGATGTTCACAGATCAGGTGATGACAACTATTTTTGTGGATAAAGATAACACAAGCTCTATCACAGCAGCTTTAGTCGAATTTTACAATGGCAAAGTCCTTATAGAAGATCAAGGAATTCGTGAGGTTGAAGTACCCCTACTTTCTGTAGAAAATTAATCAAAAATACTATCGGCAACGATAGTTTTTTTTTATCACACCCATAAAATTTCTATATTTTACATTCTTCCCACAAGGGACTATACTTGTTAGTATCAAGAAAACCTAGAACTGAGGTATATTATGGCTATTTATGAAAATATTACAGAATTGATTGGGAACACTCCGATTGTCAAATTGAACCGTCTTGTTCCTGAAGGAGCTGCAGATGTCTATGTCAAACTCGAAGCCTTCAATCCTGGATCATCTGTTAAAGACCGGATTGCTTTGAGCATGATTGAAAAAGCTGAAGCGGATGGCTTGATCAAACCAGGTGATACCATTGTCGAAGCAACTAGTGGGAACACAGGGATTGGCTTATCATGGGTTGGCGCAGCTAAAGGCTATAAAGTTGTGATTGTCATGCCTGAAACCATGAGTGTGGAACGTCGTAAAATCATCCAAGCCTATGGAGCTGAACTCGTTTTGACTCCTGGAAGTGAAGGAATGAAAGGTGCCATCGCTAAAGCTGAAGCAATCGCTGCAGAAAGAAATGGCTTCCTTCCTCTTCAATTTGAAAACCCTGCTAACCCAGAGGTACACGAGAGAACAACAGGACAAGAAATCGTTGATGCCTTTGGAAAAGATGGTTTAGATGCTTTCGTCGCAGGTGTTGGTACTGGTGGTACTGTTTCTGGTATTTCTCATACTTTGAAAAAGAATAATCCTGCTGTCAAAGTCTATGCCGTTGAAGCCAATGAATCTGCGGTTCTTTCTGGCGAAAAACCTGGACCACATAAAATCCAAGGTATTTCAGCAGGTTTTATTCCAAACACTTTAGACACTAACGCATATGATGGTGTTCGTCGTGTATCTTCAGAAGAAGCTTTCGAACTTGCACGCGCTATCGGTGGAACTGAAGGATTCTTAGTCGGTATCTCAAGCGCAGCTGCTATCTATGCTGCTATTGAAGTCGCAAAAGAATTAGGTAGCGGTAAAAAAGTTCTTGCCCTTGCACCAGATAATGGGGAACGTTACCTTTCCACTACTCTTTACGAATTTGAATAACTCACTATACCAAAAAACTTCGGTAGGTTTCATCAACCTAGCGAAGTTTTTATTTTTTTTCTTGTTTGCTAAAGAATGCTTTTCCTTCTTTGACCCAGGTTGGCATCTGTTGAGCTAAGGGAGCAAAACCACTTTTGTTGCGATCATTTGAAAAACGATGGTGTCGAATACTTCGTTGCGGTGTTTCTTCTAAGGTTCTCAGAGAGAGGCTAGCTTTCTTAGAATATTCATCAACATCGATGACTTGAACAAAGACCTTCTCCCCAATCGACAGAATATCCTGAATATTACTTACATAACCACTTCTAATCTCTGAGATATGAATCAAGCCCGTG
>CABREZ010000148.1 GCA_902470035.1 uncultured Streptococcus sp.
TGGGACGACGAAATCGAATTCTAACGAATTACCGATTTCTGTCCCACTCTCTTTTAGGCTTTTAAGAACTTTTTAAGGAAAAGTGGTATACTGTTTCTAAAAAATTGAAGGCTATCTCGAAGCGAAATCGTCAAGAGAATGAAAGAAATTTTCAGATCTGAGGACGGAATCATTTCTTTATAAAAGATTGAATGGCCCGTCGACTCGACCAGAAAAGCAAACGATCCAAGGTCAAGATCTCAAGAGTCTCTTATGGTAACGTTTTCTAGTATTTTTTCCTTGTGTTTGGATTGCTATGACTGAACAAAAAATGGTAAAATAGTCAGTGATAATCAAAATGAAGAGTGAAAAAGATGAAACATAAAACACTTTATAAATTTATAGGGCAAACAATCTTGTATTTTGCTATTTTCTTAGCCCTACTCTATTTCTTTAGTTATCTTGGTCAAGGCCAAGGTGGCTTTATCTATAATGAATTCTAAAGGAGATCCCTACCGTGTCAAACCAACCAATTACTGATATGATTGAGGCGATTGAGCGTTACGCCCAACTGCAACCAGACTATCCTGTCTACAATGTCCTTGGAGAAGAGCATACCTATGGCCAATTGAAGGCTGATTCAGATAGCTTAGCAGCCCATATTGACCAAATGGGACTTCCTGAAAAGTCACCTGTTGTAGTCTTTGGTGGTCAAGAATATGAAATGTTAGCAAGCTTTGTGGCTTTGACCAAATCTGGCCATGCTTATATCCCAATTGATAGCCACTCTGCCTTGGAGCGCGTGTCTGCGATTGTTGAAGTAGCAGATCCAAGCTTAATTATCGCCATCAATGAGTATCCAATTGAGAACCCAGCTGCTCCAATCATGTCCTTGGAGCAAGTGCGTCAAGCTTATGCAGCTCAGCATGTCTATGATTTGCAACGTCCGGTCAAAGGGGATGATAACTACTACATCATCTTTACTTCAGGAACAACTGGGAAACCAAAAGGGGTGCAAATTTCGCATGATAACTTGCTCAGCTTCACCAACTGGATGATTACAGACAAGGAATTTGCGACGCCAGAGCGTCCGCAAATGTTGGCGCAACCACCCTATTCCTTTGACTTATCTGTTATGTACTGGGCACCAACTTTGGCTCTTGGAGGAACGCTTTTTGCACTTCCATCAGCCATCACTCAAGACTTTAAACAACTCTTTGCGACCATCTTTTCTCTCCCGATTGCTATCTGGACTTCAACACCATCTTTTGCAGATATGGCCATGCTGTCTGAAGATTTCAATGCTGAAAAGATGCCAGGCATCACCCATTTCTACTTTGATGGGGAAGAGTTAACGGTTAAAACGGCTCAAAAACTGCGTGAGCGTTTCCCGAATGCGCGCATCATTAATGCCTATGGGCCAACGGAAGCAACGGTTGCTTTGTCGGCGGTTGCTATCACAGATGAGATGCTAGCGACACTTAAACGCTTGCCAATTGGTTATACCAAAGAAGATTCTCCAACCTTCATCATTGATGAGGAAGGAAACAAATTGCCAAATGGAGAGCAAGGGGAAATCATCGTGTCTGGACCAGCTGTTTCAAAAGGTTATATGAATAATCCAGAGAAAACAGCAGAAGCCTTCTTCGAATTTGAAGGTCT
>CABREZ010000149.1 GCA_902470035.1 uncultured Streptococcus sp.
GTGGATACCGTCAGCACGATTGTCGATGTAGCGGTTTGTCCATTTAAGGAATTGCACCCGACAGAAGGCTTCAAGAAAATGGCCGCTTTGACCTTGCCAGATTATCATGTAGAGGATTTAGATGGGCATCTTGTAGAAGCTGAGATTGAAGACTTGGGGGCAAGTTTTGACTATACCTTACCAAAGGATAAATTCCGCCAACCCTATATTGCGCGTCAAGTGCGCGTGACGGTTCCAGTTCACCTATCACCTCTTTCTTGGACCACCTTCCAGCTTCTGGAAGGAAAAGCTTCCCATCATGATGGGATTTACCAAAATGGGGTTCTCGATACACCATTCGTAACCCTCAGCATTGATGATGCCTTGACCCTTTACGATAAGACGACTAACGAAGCTTACGAAGACTTCATCCAATTCGAGGATCGTGGGGATATTGGAAATGAGTATATTTACTTCCAACCAAAAGGAACCGAGCCAATCTATTCGGAGCTGAAAAGCCATGAGATCTTGGAAAACAATGCTCGTTATGCCAAAATCTTGCTCAAGCATGACTTAACCATCCCAGTCAGTGCAGATGAAAAATTGGATGCGGAGCAAAGAGGGATTATTGAGTTTATGAACCGAGACGCAGGTCGTACAGAAGAGGTGACAACCATCCCTCTTGAAACAGTGATGACCGTCTTTGTGGATGACCCGCAAATTCGCTTCAAGACGAGCTTTACCAATACTGCTAAAGATCACCGTATTCGTCTCTTGGTGAAGACTCATAACACACGTCCAAGCAATGACTCGGAAAGCATCTATGAAGTTGTGACACGGCCAAATAAACCAGCAGCTTCTTGGGAAAATCCTGAAAATCCACAACACCAACAAGCCTTTGTCAGCTTGTATGATGATGTCAAAGGAGTGACAGTAGCTAACAAAGGGTTGCACGAATACGAAATTCTTGGAGACGACACAATCGCAGTAACCCTTCTCCGTGCTTCAGGTGAGCTAGGTGACTGGGGCTACTTCCCAACACCAGAAGCTCAGTGCTTGCGAGCTATCGAAGTTGAGTTTGCAGTAGAGTGCCACCAAGCTCAGGATCGTTTTTCAGCTTTCCGTCGTGCCAAAGCCTTCCAGGTACCATTTACAGCTCTTCAAGTTACAAAACAAGAGGGTAGCGTTGCAGCAACAGGTAGCCTCTTTAACCATCCAGCACTGAACTTGCCACAAGTATGCCCAACAGCCTTTAAAGTTGCTGAAAATGAAGAAGGTTATGTCCTTCGTTACTACAACATGAGTCAAGAAAATGTCCGGGTATCTGAAAAACAACAAACCATTCTTGACTTGTTGGAACGCCCATATCCAGTTCATTCAGGACTATTAGCACCACAAGAAATTCGTACAGAATTGATCAAAAAAGAAGAAATTTAATTTCAAAAAGAAAACATAAACAGAAAGGAGGAGCGAAAAAGTAAGAACCAACTGCTGATTCGCTCCTTTTTGCAGGTGAAAGCAATGACCATTGCAACGATTGATATCGGAGGGACTGGCATTAAGTTTGCTAGTCTAACTCCTGATGGAAAGATTTTAGATAAGACCAGCACCCCAACTCCAGAAACT